>NZ_DATCNW010000056.1:0-1752 GCF_036565025.1 Pengzhenrongella sp. | reverse complement strand
CCACACCAACGCGATCGGTTCCATCCTGGCCGGATCGACCGTGCTGGCCGTGCCCGCGGTCGTGCTGTTCATCGTCTTCCAGCGTCATTTCACGGCAACTGATGCCTCCACCGGCACGAAGGGCTAATCCATTGAGCACCGACATTCTGGTCCCGTACAAGCTGACGCGTCTCGGCGTCATCATGACCCCCGAGCCGGGCAATGAGCTCGAGGCCGAGGGTGTGCTGAACCCGGGCACCGGCCACACCCCCGACGGCACGCTGTACCTGCTACCCCGCCTCGTCGCGACCGGCAACGTATCGCGGGTCGGGATCGCCAAGATCGTCCTGGCCGACGGCGTGCCGGTCGGCGTCGAGCGGGAGGGCGTCGTGCTGGCGCCCGACGCGGGCTGGGAGCGCGGCACGGAGTCGGCCGGCACCGAGGACCCCCGCGTGACGTGGATCCCCCTGCTCGACCTGCACGTCATGTCCTACGTCGCTTACGGCCCGCTCGGGCCGCGGCCCGCGATCGCCGTCTCGAGCGACCTGCGCGAGTGGCGCCGGCTGGGGCCGGTGCACTTCGTGTACCAGCCCGAGCTCGACCTGGACCTGAACCTGTTCCCGAACAAGGACGTGCTGTTCTTCCCGGAGCCCGTGCCGGGTCCGGACGGCGTGCTGTCCTTCGCGATGCTGCACCGCCCGATGTGGGACCTCGGCTGGGTCCGCGACGGCGAGGGCGTGCACCTGCCCGCGGGCGTGACCGACGAGCGGCCGGGGATCTGGATCTCCTACGTCCCGGTGTCCGACGTCCAGGCCGACATCGCCAACCTGGTCAACCAGTCCTCGAGCACGCTCGTCGCGATGCCCGAGCACGAGTTCGAGGAGCTCAAGATCGGCGGTGGGCCGCCGCCGATCCGCGTCGACGAGGGCTGGCTGCTGATCCACCACGGGGTGCGCGGCGCGCTCATCAAGGGCACCGACCAGCAGCAGGGCGTCAACTACGCCGCCGGCGCGATGATCCTGGACGCCACGGACCCCTCGAAGGTGCTCGCGCGCACCAGCGAGCCGATCCTCGCGCCCGAGACCGCGGAGGAGACCTCCGGGATCGTCCCGAACGTCGTGTTCCCGACCGCGATCGAAGAGGTCGACGGCGTGACGTACGTGTTCTACGGCATGGCGGACAGCAGCATCGGTGTGGCCCGCCTGGATCGTCAGGCCTAGTCCCGTGCCGGCCGACCGCCGGGGGCTGTGAGCCGTGTTCCGACTCACGAACCCCCAGATGCGCTACGACTGGGGCTCCGTAGCGCTGCTCCCTGAGCTTCTCGGCACGCCGGGGGACGGTCGGCCGCTCGCCGAGATCTGGATGGGGGCGCACCCAAGTGCGCCGTCGCGCATCTCGCTCGACGGGCGGCAGGTCGGTCTCGACGAGTTCGTCACGAGCCGGCCCGAGCAGGCGCTGGGCGCGGACCTCGGACGCGGTCCGGGGGCGCACCTGCCCTTCCTGCTGAAGCTCCTCGCGGCCGACCGGCCGCTGTCCTTGCAGGTGCACCCCACCCGCGAGCAGGCAGCGGCCGGCTTCCGCGCGGAGGACGCCGCGGGGATCGCGCCGGACGACCCGTCGCGCAACTACCGGGACTCCGAGCACAAGCCGGAGATGCTCTACGCGTTGACCCCGTTCGAGCTGATGGCCGGGTTCCGGCCGGTGCCGGTCATTCGCGAGCTGCTCGCCGGGCTCCGCATCGACGACCTCGCTCCGCTGCTCGCTGGGCTCGAC
>NZ_DATCNW010000055.1:0-28951 GCF_036565025.1 Pengzhenrongella sp. | reverse complement strand
GTCGGCCGAGCCGCGGAGAACCAACCGGGCCCGACCCGCCAAGCCCCAATGGTCGCAACTTAGGACCCCCTGCCAGTCGCCCCCGAGCGGGGATCCTCCTCTGGATCCCGCCTGCGTGGACCTTAAGTTACGTCCATTGGGTGTGCTCCAGGCGATGAAGCCCGGCCAGGGTCTGCCCGAGCCACTGCGCGAGGCGGAGATCGTGCGTCAGGGGAGAATGCTCGAGCCACTCGTAGACCTTGAATGCGCCAAGATCGCCCAGCTGAGCTAGCGGCCGGTCGTCGGACGCGTATCCGCGCGGGATCCGAATGCCGACGTCCCGAGCCCGCTGCTCGAATCGGGTCATCGCGAACGCTTTTCGGCTCCAGTAGGGCGGGCCGGACTCCCAGACCTCCTTCACGAGAAAGGATCCCTGCGCGGTGCACAGCCGCCAGGTCCGAAAACTCGTGTGCTGATGCGGCACCATCGCCGCCGTCGGCCGCCCGAGTCCGAAGTGTTCGGCGACCACGACGGAGCGAGCCGCTCCCACGTCACCCTCGACAGCGATCACCCGCCGATTATGGACGACAGTCAGCGCCGCTCGCCCAGCGCGACGGTCCGCCGGGCCCGCTCGACCATCGCGACGTCCAGGAACGTCCCGTCCGGCAGCACCACCGTCCCACTGCCCGCCGCGCGGGCACGCGCCACGGCGTCGAGCACCAGCCGCGCCCGGACCACCTGTTCGGCGGTCGGCAGGAACGCGGCCACGATCACCGGCAGCTGCCGGGGGTGGATCGCCGTGCGCCCGACGAACCAGAGCCCGCGCCCGACGGCGCAGGACCGCGCGAGCCCGTCGTCGTCGTGCACGTTCAGGTAGGCCGACATGACGGGCGGCGCGAGGCCGGCCGCGCGGGCCGCGTTGACCACGCGGGAACGCGCGAAGGCCAGGCCGAGATCGTCGTCGACCCCGAGGTCGGAGCGCAGGTCCGCCTCGCCGAGGCCCAGGCTGGCGACCCGCGGATGGGCGCGCGCGACGTCGTACGCGGCCACCGCGTCGTCGAGCGCGTCGGCGTGCGCGGCCCGCCCCGACCCGGTCGCGAACCACGGCTCGGAGATCACCTCGGGCTTCCCGACCAGCCGCATCACCCGTCCGGCGATGCTCTGCGCGCTCGTGGAGACGGCGACCCAGCCGCCGTCGGAGGTGCGGTAGGTGTTGCGCGGCGCGTTGTTCGCGGACCGGTTGCCGGTGCGCGGCTGCTCGGTGCCGAGCTGGTCCCAGCGCGTGATCTGCGGGCCGAGCATCGCGAGCATCGGTTCGATGATCGCGAGGTCGACGACCTGCCCGAGCCGGTCCGCGCGCGCGCATGCAGCGCGGCCAGCACGGCGTACGCGGTCGCGAGCGACGCGACGCCGTCGGCGAGCCCGAACGGCGGCAGCGTAGGCGGCCCGTCGGGCTCCCCGGTCAGCGCGGCGAACCCGCTCATCGCCTCCGCGAGCGTGCCGAACCCCGGCCGGCGCCGGTACGGCCCGACCTGGGTCGAGCCGGCGCGGGTGCTCGACCTTGATCACCTCCGCGCCCAGGTCGCCCAGGTGCATCGCCGCCATCGGACCCGCGAACAGGGTCGAGACGTCCAGCACACGCAGCCCCGCGAGCGCGCCCGTGCCCGACGACGGCGCTGCGGCGGGCCCGGGAGGGTCCGCCGCAGTCCCGCGGTCCGCGATCACGGGTTCACCTCCGCAAGCTCGTCCCCGAGCGTCCACGCGCACCGGAACCCGATGCTCGCCGACCGCGCGATGCCCAGCCCGGGCAGCAGGTATTTCGCCGAGAACTCCGGTGCCCGAACCCCGCCGTCGAAGTACCACTGCGACCCCGACGTCGCGTGCTCGGCGCCGCCCTTGAGCATGACGAACCTGGTCCGGGCGTCCGTGTACTCGCTCTCGGTCCAGTTCCACACCGCCGGGCCGCGCCGCGCGAACCCGGGCAGGCCGGCGGCCAGCTGCCACTCGTCCTCGTCCGGCAGCCTGCCGCCGGACCACGCGGCGTACGCGCGCGCGTCGTCGAGGTCGACGTGCGTGACGGGCTCGGCGCTCGTGCCGGGCGCCGGCATCAGCGGCACGCCGTCGCTGGTCATGGTCCAGTGCGCGAGGAACCGGTGCGCCGTGCGCGGCGCGTACCCGGACGCGCCGAGGAAGCGGGCGAACTCCTCGTTGGACACCTCGCGTGACGCGACCTTGACCGGCGAGGCCAGCCGCGCGACGCGTTCGAGGGTGCGCTGGTCGTGCAGCCGGGGCGGCAGCGGCTTCCATTCCTCGACGTACGGGGCGCCGTCGTACATGCCGGTCTCCCTGGCCCGGAACCGGACCGTCAGGACGTGCTCGCCCGCGGGCACGACGACGGCGTCGGTCACCCGAGCGGCGGGACGCACCGCCGGACCGGACCGGGCGACGACCCGGCGCGAGCGGGCGTGCGGGAACGCGGCGTCGGCGGTCGCGGGGACCGCGCCCGCCCGGGCGAGCGCGTCGTCCAGGGCCTTGCCGGGGTCCGGCGCGCCGGGCGCGATCCGGAGCAGCCCGGCGATCCCGTGCGCGGGCACCACGGTCGTCGCCGGCTCCCCGGGCGCGAGGCGCCGGCCGCCGGTGAGGTCCACGAACTGCGGCTCCGCGGAGGAGGGCCGCCCGGGCACCAGCGCCGCGAACCCGGCCGGCAGCACCGTCCCCGTCCAGTCCGTCGCACCCCGGTTGACCAGCGCCCACAGGGTCAGCCCGTCGAGCTCGAACCGGGACGCGTACACCCCGGCGGCGGTCGCGGCCGGGTCGAGGTCCGCGAGGGGGGTCCACTCCCCCGCGTGCAGCACCGGCGCGAGCACGCGCTGCACCGGGAGCATCCGGCGCAGGGTCGCGGCGTCGCGCGGGTTCCAGCCGACCCATGCCCCGAACACGACCTCCCACACCATCAGCCCGACGCCGTTGAACCAGGCGGACTGCAGCTCGCGTCCGTGGTCCCGGTTCCAGCGCCGGACGTGGTGCTGCAGGTGCCGGCGCTCGTACCAGTGCGCGCGCAGCACGCCGGGCACGGGGCTGTCCGCGAACCACTGCGCCCAGGACAGCGCGTGGTCGGCGATCCGGGCGAGCGGCAGCGTGGACTCGCCCTCGAGCGCGAGTCCCGGCCGGGCCGCCTCGAGGGCGCCGACCAGGGCCGGGTTGGCCTCCTTGAGCGTGTCCAGGAAGACCCCGTCCGCGTCCAGGTCGCGCACCAGCGCCGCCAGCTCGGTCACGTCGTCGGCGCCGCGGCAGGTGCCGGTGTCCCACGGGTTGTAGTCGACGAACACGCGCACGCCCGCCGCGTGCAGGTCCGCCACGAGCCCGGCCAGCCCGGGCACGTCGCGGTAGAAGTCCCACTGGTTGCGGTCGTCGATCCCGATCACGGGGTAGGCGTGCCACAGCACGACGCCGTCCAGCCCGCCTAGCCTGTCGCGGGCGTCCGCGAGCAGCCGCTCGGGCGTGAACCGTTGCGCCTCGAAGTCGTAGAGCAGCTCGTCCCACAGCCAGACCTGCGCGACGGCGAAGCACTCCGACGCCCACGCGAGGTCGCGCCGGTCGTACTGGGCGCCGGTGTAGCTCGAGCGCGCCCGGGCGTCCGTGCGCCACTGTTCGAGCCGGGCCCGCCAGGCGGGCCACCGGGTCGGGTCGTCGGGTGCGGCGAAGATCTTGGCGTCGTCCAACGATGCCAGGTCCGCGTCCTCGTCCAGTGGGACCGGTGTGGGCAGGTCGAGCGGCCGTGGCACGAGCGGGTCGAATCCGAAGTCGCTCATGAGCGGACCACCGGCCCGGTCGGGAAGGCCCGGTCGACGCTCGCGCCGCCCCCGAGCGCGCCGGCACCCGAGACGCCCCCGAGCGCCACCGTGCGCCCCGTGAGCTCGGCGATCGACCGCGACGGCCCGCCCGGCAGGCTGGTCGCGACGCGACCGTCGAGCGGTCCGATCCACCCGTCCGGCAGGTCCCCGGCCACGCGCAGCGCGCCGACGATCCCGCCGGCGGTCGCCCCCGCGGAGTCGGTGTCCCAGCCGGCCATGACCGCGATCGCGATGCTCTCGCCCAGGTCGCCGTCGCCGGCGGTCAGCGCGTACGCGACCGTCGCGGCGTTGTTCAGCACGTGCACCCAGTGCAGGTCGCCGAACTCGGCGTGCAGGGCGTCGAGGCCCGCGGGGACGTCCACCCCGGATCGGCCGATCTCGATCCCGCGCCGCACGGCGTGCGCGAGCCTGCTGGCGGGCGGCACCACGTCCAGCCCCGCCGCGAGCACGGTCCTCACGTCGCCGGACACCACGGCGGACGCGCACATCCCGGCCGCCCACGTCGCGCCGTAGACGCCGTTGCGGGTGTGGCTCAGGCGGGCGTCGGTCCAAGCCAGGCGGTCCGCGGCGCGCGGGTCGCCGGGGTTCGTCCAGCCGTACACGTCGGTGCGGATCTGGGCGCCGATCCACTCCCGGAACGGGCTGTGGTGGGTAGCGGTCGCCGGCACCGGACGCGCGTCGAGCAGGTTGCGGTACGCGGCGCGCTCGGCGGTGAACACCCGCCCGGCGGGCAGGTTCGCGAGCCACGCCGCCGCGACGTCGTCCGTCGTGAAGCCGGGCCCGTGGGCCTCCAGGATCCCGAGCGCGAGGATCGGGAAGTTCAGGTCGTCGTCCTCGGGCATGCCGGCGATGTTCTCCGCCAGCGAGGTCGGGGCGCTGCGCCGGTTCCAGGGCCAGCGCGCCGCGACGTCGTCGGGCAGGTCGGCCGCGGTGAAGTACCCGTTCAGCGGCCAGCGGCCGGTCGCGCGCAGGATCTCCTCGATGCCCGCGCGCGGGATCTTCTCCACGGGCTTGCCCAGCAGGCAGCCCGCCGCCCGGCCGAGCCACGCGCCGTGCACCCGCCCGGCGAGGTCCGTCGTGGTGCCCGACGGCGGCGTGCCTCCCGCGCCCCACAGCCGCTCGATCCCGGCGAGGTCGTCGGGCTCTTCGGGGTGCGCGGGCGTCGCGAGCGCGTGCAGCTCGTCGAGCAGCTCGCGGGCCAGCTGGCGGACCTCGGGTGACGCCACGACCGCGCCCGCGCCGCTCACCGGCGGGACAAGGTCGCCGCCGCCGTCGGCCCAGCGCCGGGCCACGGTTGCGACGTCCCGGCCCTCGGCGGCCGACTGCACGAGCTCGTGCGCCACCAGGTCCTCGGGCTGGGCCCAGGTCAGTCTCATCCGCGCTGCCCCCCGGCGTGATCGGGTCGCCCGGGGCGCCCAGCGGGCGCCGGCTCGGCCCGCTCCACCACCCCGAGCCCGACGATCCGGCTCAGATGCGCGTGCGCCCGCGCCGCGTCGCGCCGCGTCGCGCGCGGCCCCCGCCATCTCGAGCCCGACGGCGGTCAGGTCCACCCGGCTCGCGGTCTCGATCGCCTCGACCCACTCGTTCGGGATGACCTCCCGCCCGCCGAGCGCGGCGGCCATGGAGCCGGCCATGGTCGCGATCGAGTCGGCGTCCCGGCCGTAGTTGACGGCCCCCAGCACGGCCGCCACGAAGTCGCCGTCGTGCGCGAGGAGGAAGCCGAGGGCGACCGGCAGCTCCTCGATGGACTTGGTGCGCGAGGGCAGCCGGGCGTCCATCGCGGGCTTGCGATACTCCGGCCCGACGGTATCGAACGGCATGATCGCGGCGAGCGTGCCGTCGTGCGCGACGGCGAGGCAGGCCGCGACCACGGACTCCGGGTCCGCGCCCGGCGCCATCGCCGCCGCGACCCCGGCCGCGAACACCCCGGCCGCCTCCCGGCCGTAGCTCGACTGGTGCGCCCCGGCGACGTCGATCGCCTCGGCGTAGGCGCCGCGCGGGTCGCCCGCGTTCGCGATCCCGACCGGCGCCATGTACATCGCCGCCCCGCAGTTCACGATGTTGCCGACGCCCGCCTCGCGGGGATCGACGTGACCGTAGTACAGCCGCGCGACGATCCACTTCTCGGCGAGGAACACCCGGTGCAGCAGGATCGTGTCCTGCTCGAGCTCGGGGATCCAGCGGGTCTGGCCGATCAGCAGCGGCACCAGGTCCTCGGCCACCGCGCACGCGTCGAGGTGGTCCCGGCGCTTGGCGTACACCTGCACCAACGCCTGCGTCATCAGGGTGTCGTCCGTGATGTGCCCGTCGCCCTTGTGATACGGCGCGATGGGCCGGGCGTCCTGCCAGTTCGGGTAGTAGGGCCCGACGATCCCGGTGACCGGTCCGCCGTGGCGCTCCGCGATCTGCTCGGGGGTCCAGCCCTCCGTCGCGCCGCCGAGGGCGTCTCCGACGGCGGCGCCGATCAGCGTCGCCACCGTGCGCTCTTGAAGGAAGCTCAACGGTTCACCTGGTCCCAGCCGTCGGTCAGCTCTTTGGCGAGCTGGTCGGCGTCGATCTGCTTCGCCAGGAACTTCTGGTAAGCGGGCGTCGCGACCGTGTCCTTCCAGGGCGTGAAGGCGTCGACCGAGAGGAACGGCGCCTTCGTGAGGTACTCCGCGGACGCGAGCGTCACGTCCCAGCCGTCCTTGCCACCGGTGCCCGAGGCGATCTTCTCCTGTGCGGAGGACGACGCCGGGATGAGCGCGTCGGCGAGGTTGAGTGCCGCGAGGTTGTCGGTCGAGGCGAAGTAGTTGATGAACTTCGCGGCCTCCTTGACGTGCTTGGAGTCGACGTTGACCGAGAGCGTCTGCGGGTTGGCGGACTGCTGGGCGCCCTTGGAGCCCTCGAGCGGCGGCAGGACGACCCAGTCGAAGCCCTTCGGGGCCCCCTTGCCGATGTTGGCGGCCTGGTAGGAGCCCTGCACGGTCATCGCGGCCTTGCCGGCGTAGAACGTGGCGAGCACGTCCGAGCCGGACTGCGTGAGGCTGACCGGGTCGATCGACTTGTCGGTGTAGGCCATGTCGCGGATCTTCGTGGGGACCGCCTGCTCGGCGTCGCCGATGTGGATGGTGGCGTCCTTACCGGTGCCCTTGAAGTACGTCCCGCCGAAGCCGAGGCCCAGGCTCATGAAGGTCGCCGTCGGGCTCTTCAGGCCCCAGGTCACGCCGTACCGGCCGCCCTTCGTGGTCGCCTTGGCGATCCGGGCGAACTCGTCCCAGGTCATCGTCTCCCCGGTCGGGATGGCGACGCCGGCGTCGGCGAGCAGCTTCTTGTTCGCGAAGACCATGTACGACTGGAGCTCGGTGGGGACGGCGATGATCTTGCCGTCGACGGTGACCGACTTCCAGATGCCGTCCGAGACGTCGGACTTGAGCTTCGGGTCGATCAGGTCGCTGAGATCGGCGATGTAGCCGTCCCTGGCGAACGGAATGATGCTCGCCGCCTCGTAGTGGATGATGTCCGGCGCGACGCCGCCGCTGAACTGCGCGACGAGCTTGTCGTACACCCCGTCCCAGCCGGCGGCGACGGTCTTCACCTGGATGTCAGGGTTGTCCGAGTTCCACTTGTCGACGATCGCCGTGGTCGCCGCGATCGCGCCCGGCTGGTCCGAGAGGGACTGGAACGTGAGACTGACCGGCCCGCTGGCCTTGGTGGGCTCGGTCTTGGCATCGGAGCCGGAGCCCGTGCTGCACGCGGTGAGGGAGATCGCGGTCAGGACGATGACGCCCATCGCGGCGATGCCACGGATCTTCATGAGGTGCACCTTTCGAGGGTTGGCGTGGCGAGGGTCGGTGCCCTCAGCCCTTCACGGCGCCGGCCGCGAGCGGACCGAGGGCGACCTTGCCCTCGCCGCCGACGAACATCTTGAGCGTGACCCGCAGCGTGTAGTTGTCGGGTGACTCGATGAGCACGAGGGCGAAGAAGAACTCGTTCCAGGCCGAGACGAACGAGAACATCGCGGTCGCGACCATCCCCGGCATGAGCAGCGGGAAGATGATCGTGCGCAGCACTCGCAGCCGGCTCGCGCCATCCATCGACCCGGCCTCCTCGAGCTCGACCGGGATCGAGGCGATGTACCGTCACGGGTGAGTGCTCATTGGCGCTCATGCCGCTGTCCCGTCTTGCGAGGGGACGGTCCCGGTCTGGCCCGCTGACGCGGTGCCGGGTTGACGCTTCACGGCCACCTGCCGGGCAAGCCCGGTCTTACGGTCGGCTCCACGTCCGTTTGCGATCTCCGCGCCACTCGCGGCGATCCCGAGTTCATGCCTTCCGTACTGCGCCAGGTTCAGCGCAGCGTTGACGTCCCGGTCCATGACCATCGCGCAGACGTCGCACACGTAGGTGCGCTCGGAAAGGGTGAGCTTGGCTCTCACCGCACCACACTCCGAACAGGTCTTACTACTCGCGAACCAGCGATCGGCGACGATCAGGGTCCCGCCGTGCCATTCGATCTTGTACGCGAGTTGACGTCGGATCTCGGCGAACGAGGCGTCGGCGACGTGCCGGGCCAGGCGCCGGTTCTTGGTCATCCCGGCGACGTTCAGGTCCTCGATCACGACCGCGCCGTAGGTGCGGGCGATGCTGGTGGTCAGCTTGTGGATCGCGTCCTCCCGGACATCGGCGACCCGGGCGTGTAGCCCGCCCAGACGAGCACTGGCGCGCCGCCGGCGGTTCGAGGGGCGCTGCCCGGTCCGCCGGTCCGGCCCCTGCCGGCGGGACACCGTGCGGGCCGCGCGGCGCACCTTGCGCAGCGCCGCGCCCAGGTGCCTGAGGTTGGGGATCTCGGTCCCGTCCGAGAGCACCGCAAGGGTCTTGATCCCCAGGTCGATGCCGATCACGTCGCCTGGCTTGGTCGCCCGAGGACGCTGAACGTCCTGCTCGACCGTGAACGAGGCGTTCCATCGGCCGCGCTCGAACCGCACCGTGGCAGAGCGGATGCGGGCACCGACCAGGCGGGCGGTGACGTCCTCGTGCAGCTTGATCTGGCCAAGTACCGGCAGGGTCGACAGTCCCCAGTTGAACGCCACCCGGGCGGCACCCGCGTGCGACCGCAGGGCGCGGTCCTGTGTCGGGGTCGGGTCCATGGCGCACCCGTGAGCGACCAGAGTCACGACGGGTCCCGCGCAGTGACCACCCCGACCACCCGCGCGACCCGGTTCGCCGCCGCACGCCACCCGTACCGGCGCACACACAAGGAGGTCAAGAACTCGGCCACGTTACCGACCAGGTCCTCGTCCACCTCACCCCCGTTCACGACCAACAACCTACGACCAGACACCGACACGGCGACCTCGACGCACTGGTCACCGGACCGGGCGAGCCGATCCCGGTGCTCGACCACGATCCTCGAGAGGCCTCGTCCCCCAGCAGAGCACCGAACTCGCCGCAGCGCCCGTACAACGCCAACCCGACCACGACGACCACCCGATCCACCAACAGGTCCTGCCCGGTCACCCACGCCGTGACCCGGGCGACCTACCGGCCCAGGCCGGGCCGCCGGAGCGCGAGGACCGGGGCGAGCGAGGGGACGACGAGCGCGATCGCCTCGCGACGCTGCGCGGGCCGATGCCGGTCCGCCTGGTCGCGCGCGGCAACGCGTTCGGCGGCGTCGGGGCGGCCGGGGCGGTCTGCTGCGTGAGGGTCATCTCGGGCTCCCTGCTGTTTCGGGGGCGGCGGGTTCGGCGGCCGGTGCCGTCGAGGCGCGGGCCACCAGACCCGGCTGCACGACGACGCTCCGCGGCGGGCGCGCGGGGTCCGCGAGCCGGGCGAGCAACAGCTCCGCGGCGAGCTTCCCGCGCTCGGCCGAACCGAGCGAGACGCTCGTCAGACCCGGGTTGAAGAAGTCGGCCAGCTCGGTGTTGTCCATGCCGACGACGGCGAGGTCCTGCGGCACGCGCAGGCCGACCTCGATCGCGGCGTGGATCGCACCGAACGCGATCAGGTCGTTGGCCGCGATCAGCGCGTCCAGGGCGAGCGTGCCATCCGGGGCGCGGTGCCGGCCGAGCAGCTCGAGCGCGGCGAGCCGGCCCGCGGCGACGGTGAAGTCGGCGGCGACCTGCTGGACCGCCTCGACGTCGGGCCCGAGCCCGGCCTCCCCGTATGCGGCGACGAAACCGCGCCGGCGGGCCGCGCCGGGGGTCGTGTCCAGCGGGCCGTTGAGGAAGCCGATCCGGCGTCGTCCGGTCTGACGCAGGTGCTCCACGGCGAGGCCTACGCCGCGTGCGGAGTCAGTCCGGACGGTGTCGAGCCCGGCCGACTCGGGCAGCGAACCCACCACGACGACCGGCACGGCCGCGCGCTGCAGCTCGGCGACGAGCTCGTCGGTCACCCGCTGCGGGCTGATCACCAGGCCGTCCGCGTAGCCCCGCGCCAGGCTCCGCACCAGGCCGACGGTTTCTGCGGGGTCGGCGCCGGTCGAGGACACCAGCAGCCGGAAGCCCGACCCGCTGACGACGGACTCGATCGCCCGCATCATCTCGACGTAGACGGGGTTGCCCACGTCGTCGACGGCGAACGCGAGCTGCAGGGAGTGCCCGAGCTTCAGCGAACGCGCGGTCGCGTCCGGTAGGTAGCCGAGCTCGGCGGCCGCCGCGCGGACCTTGGCGATGGTCTGCGCGCTTGCGACCATGCCGTTCAGCGCGCGGGACGCCGAGGCGACCGAGACCCCGGCGAGCTCGGCGACGTGGAAGAGGGTGGGGCGCTCGGTCGACATCGCGGGCGGATTCCCTTCGGCGGTGAAGAGTGCGGGGGTGGTGGGTGGAGCGCGAGTGGAGACGTTTACAGCTTGTTCGTGAACAGGATGCGCCGCCAGCGCGATCCGCGTCATCAGCATTCGCCCGGGCAGTCCCGATGGACGTAACTTAAGGTCCACGCAGGCGGGATCCAGAGGAGGATCCCCGCTCGGGGGCGACTGGCAGGGGGTCCTAAGTTGCGACCATTGGGGCTTGGCGGGTCGGGCCCGGTTGGTTCTCCGCGGCTCGGCCGACTCGGTGGGCTACGCGGGCTCGGCAGGCTTCGGTGCCGGGCTTTTGGGAAGAATGTGTGCGTCTGGCGCACCAAACCTTCCCAAAACTGGATCGCTCCCGCCCGGGGCGGGTCTGCGCTGCGACTACTTCCGGCGGAATGCGAGCCGAATGAAGGTGTAATTGAGACCGGTGCGTGACCAATACACCGGGCGCTCGGTGTGACTCAGCCTGAGATCTCCGATCAAGACGAGCCCCGCGGCAGCCGCCATCGCGACCAGATCCTCGATGTCACCCGGCGAGAAGATCTTGACCTGCACGCCGTAAGCGAACTTGTCACGGGTGTCCGGAGGGTCCTGGTCGTAATCCGTGGAGACGATCAGCAACCCACCCGGGCGAAGAATCCGCGCCGCCTCCTCGACGAACTCCTGCAACGGCACGCCGTGCTCGATGACACTCATGCACGTCACCGCGTCGAACCAGCCGCTCCGGTACTGGGTGTTCGTTGCATCGCCCGGTTCGAAACGCACCGCACCGTGCCTCGTGACCTTGGTGAACTCCAGGTTGTTCCCCACCAGTTCCCGCACGTTGTACAACCGCAGCCACGGCAGGATCGAGGAGTAGCGGGCGGCGCCTGCATCCAGCACCCGAATGTCGGTCCCCAAGGTATTCAGCACCGTGCTCACGGCACCCAGGGCGTCCCAGTTCTTGGCCGTGGTCCGGTGCAGTGGCAGACCGAGCTCGCGACACTCGCCAACGGACCGCTCGTACTCCGCGGCCGAGGCGAGCACGTCGGTCGGCGTCGTCAATGACGGCAGCGGTCGGGCTTTTCCGAGGCGCTGCTCGTACCTGCGCTGGATAGCCACCCTGGCCCAGAGCACCTCCTCGGCCCCCCGCTTGGCGATGTGCAGCAGTTTCCCCCCGGGAGGAGCAGCCTTTTGTGTCACGTGATCACCCTTCAATGCCTGTCGCCCGACGAAAGCTTCGAGATAGCGAGCCCAATACGGATCTGGATCGACCGGTTTGACGGCCGAGCGCATCAGTTCCGGCACACCAGGGCGGTAGAAACGGTCCAGCGCCGCGGTGAGCGACTCGACGTCGCCCGGGACAGCGACCAGGCCGTCGACACCGTCGTGCACGTCATCGGCGAGGTGGCCAGCACGCGTCGCGATGACCGGCACGCCAAACTCGAATCCGGTCAGGACCGCCTGCGAGCCGGACGCGCTGCGGTACGGCAGCACGAGTGCATCGACGTCGCTGAAAAGGAGCGGCACCGCTTCGGCAACGACATAGCCGTCGCGAAGATCGACACGATCAGTGAGACCGAGCTCGACGCACAACTCGTCGTAGACGGCGGTGCCGCCCCAGAATTCGCCGACCACGCGCAGGTGAACGTCCGACGGTCCAGCGGCCAGCGCCCGGAGGAGCACATCCAAACCCTTGTACGGGCGCACGAGTCCGAAGAAGAGCAACCTCCGATGCTCACCGGGAATGGGTGCGCGCCGCACGAACCCGGCCGGCATGAAGGGGGCGAGCCGAGCCACGCGGATCGGCTTGCCCGTCAGGCGGCGGGCCTCGGCGGCCTGCGCCTCGGAGTGCACGACCACGAGATCGGCGGCGCCGAGCAACAGCGACACCAGACGCACGTCCGTTCGGATCCGCTCGTGCGGAAGAACGTTATGACAAACTATCGCGACGCGGGCACGACTTCCGAACAGGGTCGCGATCATCGTCCGATACGGAATCACCTGAATCGGCGTGATGTGAGCGAAAATGACGAGGTCCACGTCGCGCAGCCGCCAAGCGACCCGGACCCACGTATCCGGACGGTTCCACGAGAGGGCGCGCGACGTCGGCTCGAACGGATCGAACTCGGGCTTCTCGACGGTTTGCCGGCCCGGATACAGCCGCTTCGGATACTGCCGGTGCCAGGACACGATCTCGACGTCATGACCCGCGGCGACCAGTCGCCCCGCGAGCACGGTCGTGTGCTGCGCGACTCCCCCCTTGAATGGGTGGGTTGGACCGACGACCGCAATGCGCATTGTGCGAGCCTACTTCGGCCTCGACACGCGTCTGGAGCAAACCGACCGCGGTGCCCGCCTCGGGCGACGTCGTCCGAGGCGGGCACCTGCGACAACTCCGCACAGACACGACAATCACGCGCCAAAAGCGACGAGACCCACTAAACTGCGCGACTCGACGATATGCCACGTCGGTGAACCCGCGTCTTTCGCCGGGCCCCGGCAGACTCCCGTGTTTCCCGGCCACGTCCGAAGGACGCGATATTGTGGGCGAAATGGTCATCGACGTTGGCGGGCGGGACTCCGAGTCTCCGAGGGCCTCGCGCGCACGTGAACTCGTCAGCGTCCTGGTGCTGGTACTGGTCCTGGTGGCCGCGGCGGTGGTCGCCGGCCGCAACCGGCAGGCCTTCCTCGACAGCATCCAGCGGATCGGCGTCGGAGGATTCGCACTCAGCCTCGCGGCGGCACTGCTCGGCACCATCGGTACCTACCTGCAATGGCGCTCGGTGCTGATCGGACTCGAGGTGCCCTTCGGGGTCATCGACGGTGCTCGCGTCTTCTTCGTGAGCCAGCTGGGCAAGTACCTACCGGGTTCGGTCTGGCCGATCGTGATGCAGATGGAGGCCGGCCGCAGTCGCGGGGCGAACCGCAAGTCGATGCTCGCCGCGAACTTGGTGGCCGTCGTACTCAGCATTTGCGTCGGCGTTGTGCTTGCCGGACTTCTGCTGCCGTTCTCGTCGCCGGCCGCACTGCACAGATTCTGGTGGGCGCTCGCTGCGCTGCCCCTGCTGTTGGCCTTGGCTCATCCCCGCTCTCTGCCCTTCCTCCTCGACCTGGTGCTCAGGGTGCTGCGAAGGAATCCGCTCGACGTGCGGATGACGGGCGCGGCGACGATGACGGCGCTCGGATGGTCGGCCCTGGGCTGGATTGCCTTTGGAGCACACCTGGCCTTGCTGGCTGGGGCGATCAGCGCACCGAGTACCGGGCTGCTGATGCTCTGTGTCGGTGGCATGGGTCTGGCCGTTTCGGCCGGAGTGCTGTTCTTGCCGGCACCGGCCGGCGCAGGGATGCGGGAGGTGGTGCTCGGCATCGTGCTGGCGGCGGCGCTCACCGCGGGTCAGGTCGTCGCGGTGGTCATCGCCTCGCGGGTGATCATCCTGCTTGCCGACCTGATCCTGGCGGGTCTGTTCGCTGCCTGGCCGCCCCGGCGGTCCCGGGTCATGACCTAATCAGCGACGAACCCGGCCCGGTGGCTAGAGCGGGAACGCGTTGAAGAAGTCCTCGACGACGTTCGCCGGGCCGACGACCCGGAACAGCGCAGTGCCGTTCGTCCAGATGGCCGAGCCGGTGCCGTCGGGCGCCTTCGTGATCTTCCAGTGGCCCACTGGCCGTCCGGCGACCCAGACCTTTCCGGTCGTGGGCTTCGCGGGCGTCGCGGCTCCCTTGGCGGGCACCTTGGCCGCGGCGGGCGCCTTGATCAGCGAGCCGTACACCGCGCCGGCCTCCTTGGCGGTCTCCCACTGCCCGGCGTAGACGGTGACCTTGGCCTTGCCGCCGGCGGAGTAGTCGACCTTGTAGGCCTCGATGGCGCCGGCCGAGACGAACCCCGGGTGCGGGGCGATGCCGGCGAAGGCGTACGAGAGGACCGAGCCCGGGAGCTTGTCCGCGAACGCGGAGATGTGCTTGCGCGCCGCGGGCTTCACGGTCGGCGTCGGCGAGGAAAGGGTGACCGTGCTGGGCGACGGGACCGCGGCCGGTTCCCCTGCGCCGAACACCCCGGCCGCCCCGGCCGCCCCGGCGACTATCGCGCCGACGACGACGAGCGCGCCCACGACGGCGACGATCAGGATGGTCCGCCGGCGCGACCCGGTGGCGTTCTCGGCGGGTTCCGCCTCGCTACCCGGCGTGATGTCGTTCATCCGTGCCTCCCCTGTGCGCCGGCGCCCGTCGGCGCTGCGTCGCAGCGAACCCTACGCAACCCCGCCCGACGTCGGGGCTGCGCCACTCGGCGAAGCCGGCGGAGGTTTGCCGCACGTACGATGCTGCGATGCTCGATCCGCGCGGTGAGGTTCCGCTCGACTTCGCCCGCGTCTGGGGCGAGTTCGCCGATCCCGACTGGGATCCCGTGGACGAACCGGAGGGGCCCTCGCAGGTCTTCCGGGTGGACCTCACCTGGCTGACGTCGTCCTGGACCTGCATCTTCGGCCGCGGCTGCGCCGGCATCGACGCCGACCGGCCCGACGCCGGCTGCTGCACCCTGGGCGCCCACTTCACCGATGACGACGACGAGTCCCGCGTCGCGGGCCAGGTCGCGAAGCTGACGGCCGAGACCTGGCAGCGCCGCGCCGCCGTCGGGCCGCAGCCCGCGGACTGGACCGAGACGGACGAGGACGGCGCGCGCAAGACCCGCGTGCTCGACGGCGCCTGCGTGTTCCTGAACGACCCGGGTTTCGCCGGCGGGGCCGGTTGCGCGCTGCACCACCTCGCCGCGAACCTCGGGGTCGCCGCGCTGCACACCAAGCCCGACGTCTGCTGGCAGCTTCCCCTGCGCCGCACGTACCGCACGGTCGAACGACCCGACGGCACGAGCTACCTCGAGGTCCAGATCGCCGAGTACGACCGCCGGGCCTGGGGCCCCGGCGGGCACGACCTGGACTGGTACTGCACCGGCAACCCGCTGGCCCACGTCGGCGCGGAACCGGTCTACGCCTCCCTGGCCGACGAGCTGCGCGAGCTCGTCGGCGACGCCGCGTACGCCGAGATCGCCCGCCAGGGCGCCGAGCTGCTCGGCGCCCGCACGCTGCTCCCCCTCACGGTCCACCCGGCCACGAGGATCGCGCACCAGCCCTGACCGAGTTGTCAGGTCCAGCGCGCCCCAGGGACCGCGTTGGGTCTGACAACTCGCGGGGCGAGGGTGCCTGGCCGACGGCGTGGGTGGGTGCGGTTAGCCTTCGCGACATGGCCTCCTCCTCGACCGCCAAGCGCGCCGAACGTCCAGCCCGAAGCTCCTTTCGCTGCGCCGAGTGCGGCTGGATGGCCGCGAAATGGGTCGGCAGGTGCGGCGAGTGCCAGGCGTGGGGCAGCGTCGTGGCCGACACCGGCCCCGGCGGCGCGGCCCCCCGCACCGTCGCGACCGTCCCGTCCCGCAATCCGGCCCAGCCGATCGGTGAGATCGATGTCGAGGCCGCGCGGGCCCGGCCGACCGGCGTGGACGAGCTCGACCGGGTGCTCGGCGGCGGGCTGGTCGCGGGCGCCGTCGTCCTGCTCGCGGGCGAACCGGGCGTGGGCAAGTCGACCCTCCTGCTCGACGTCGCGGCACGGGCCGCCCGGGGCGGCCGTCGCGTGCTGTACGTGACCGGCGAGGAGTCCCCCGGCCAGGTGCGCCTGCGCGCGGAACGCATCCGCGCACTGGATCCGAACCTCTACCTCGCCGCCGAGTCCGACCTCGGTGCGGTCCTCGGGCACGTCGACGTGGTCGCTCCGGACCTGCTCGTCGTCGACTCGGTCCAGACGATCGCCTCGTCGCAGATCGACGGCGCACCCGGCGGCGTCGGGCAGGTGCGCGAGGTCGCGGCCGCGCTGATCACGGTCGCGAAGGATCGCGACATCCCGACGGTGCTCGTCGGGCACGTGACCAAGGACGGCTCGATCGCCGGGCCGCGCACGCTCGAGCACCTGGTCGACGTCGTCTGCCAGTTCGAGGGCGACCGGCACTCGCGGCTGCGGCTGCTGCGCGCGACCAAGAACCGGTACGGCCCGACGGACGAGGTGGGCTGCTTCGACCTGTCCGAGACCGGGATCGTGGGGCTCACCGACCCGAGCGGGATGTTCGTCTCGCACATCCTCAACCACGTGTCGGGCACCTGCGTCACGGTGACCCTGGAGGGCCGGCGGCCGCTCGCGACCGAGATCCAGGCGCTCGTCGCGACCAGCGCGATGAGCAACCCGCGCCGGACCACCAGCGGGGTGGACTCGAGCCGCCTCGCGATGGTGCTCGCCGTGCTGCAGCGTCGGGTCGGCGCGCCGCTGGCCGACAAGGACGTGTACGTCTCCACGGTGGGTGGCGCGCGCGCCGTGGAACCGGCCTGCGACCTGGCGCTCGCCCTCGCCGTCGCGAGCGCCGTCCAGGACGTGCCCCTGCTCGCGGGGGTGGTCGCGCTGGGCGAGGTCGGCCTCGCCGGCGAGATCCGTCCGATCAGCGGCGTGTCGCAGCGCCTGTCGGAGGCTGCCCGGCTCGGTTTCACGCACGCCGTCGTGCCGGTCGGCTCGGTCGAACCGAGCGCCTTGCCCGCCGGAATGACGTTGCTGGAGGTCGCCGACCTGGCCGATGCGGTCGTCGTGGCGAGCGGTCCGCTCGTTCGGACGGCGTAGTCGGGCCGGATCGGCGGGCTCCCGGACTCAGGCAACGTTAGGATCCGCACGTGGCAACATCCCACCTCACCCCCGACGACCTGCTGCGGGCGACGCTCGCCGCGGTCGCGCCCGGCGGGGAGCTTCGCGAGGGACTCGACCGGATCCTGCGCGGCCGCACCGGCGCGCTGATCGTTCTCGGCTTCGACAAGACCGTCGAGTCGATCTCGTCCGGCGGTTTCGTGCTCGACGTCGAGTTCTCCGCGACCCGGTTGCGCGAGCTCGCCAAGATGGACGGCGCGATCGTCCTGGACAAGGATGCGACGACGGTGCTGCGGGCGGCCGTCCAGCTGCTCCCGGACCCGACGATCGAGACGACCGAGTCGGGCACCCGGCACCGCACCGCCGAACGCGTCGCCAAGCAGACCGGGTTCCCGGTCATCTCGGTGTCCCAGTCGATGCGGATCGTCGCGCTGTACGTGGGCGGGTTCCGCTACGTGCTCGAGGACGCGGACACGATCCTGTCGCGCGCGAACCAGGCCCTCGCGACGCTCGAGCGGTACAAGTCCCGCCTCGACGAGGTCAGCGGGACCCTCTCCGCGCTCGAGATCGAGGACCTGGTGACGGTGCGGGACGTCTCCGCCGTCGTGCAGCGCTTGGAGATGGTGCGCCGGATCTCCGAGGAGATCGCCGGGTACGTCATCGAGCTCGGTACCGACGGGCGGCTGCTCGCGCTCCAGCTGGACGAGCTGATCGGCGGGATCAGCGCGGACCGCGAGGCCGTGATCCGCGACTACGTCGAGACCTCCCGCAAGGACCTCGGCGCGATCGACGTGCAGGCCGCGCTCGCCGAGCTGGACTCGACCGAGCTGCTCGACCACGCGCACATCGCCCGGGTGCTGGGCCTGCCCGGCGGCGGCGACGCGCTCGACGCCGCCGTCGGCCCGCGCGGTTACCGGCTGCTGTCCCTCGTGCCGCGGCTGCCCGGGCCCATCGTGGACCGCTTGGTCGGGCACTTCGGGAGCCTGCAGAAGCTGCTCGCGGCCGGTATAGAGGAGCTCATGATGGTCGAGGGCATCGGCGAGCAGCGCGCCCGCGCGATCCGCGAGGGGCTCTCCCGGCTCGCGGAGTCGAGCATCCTCGAACGCTACGTCTGACGGCGTGCACCGGTCCGCACGGACCGCTCACTGCAGCGTGAAGGCCGCCGGCTCGGTGGTCACCCCGAGCAGGGTCATGGTCGCCGCGTAGGTCCCGGCCTTCGGCGCCGGCAGGCCCGACGGGCAGCTCTTCGCGCTGCGGTCCCGGGCCCACGGAACCTTGGCGACCTCGCGGGCACCCGGTGCGAGCAGCAGCTGCTTGGACGCGGTGTCGGCCGTCGCGCAGTCCTTGGACGCCCAGATCCTGTCCCCGCCCGACCGCACGACCAGTACCCGCTTCACGTCGCCGCCGTCGACCGTGCACGCCTTGCTGCCCGTGTTGGTGATGGTCGCGGTCAGCACCGGGTTGGCGCCCGCCGGGTAGGTCGCGGCGTCCGTGACGAGCGACAGCTCGAGATCCGCCGCCTTGCAGTCCACCGGGATCGCCGGAGCCTTGTTGGCATTGGCGTCGTTCGCGGCGGCGGCCGCCGCCGGCGCCTGTGCCGCGGGCGGGTCCGCCGCCGGTGAGCCGGCCGCGCGCGCCCCGACGAACGCCACGACCCACACGACCCCGAACACGAGGCCGGCAACCACAGCGAGGAACACCACCGTGACCACGATCCGCCGGATCCAGTACACCCGAGGAGGGTTCGGACCGACCGGCCGAAGCATCGTGCTCATGCGGTTCCCCTCCATCGCGACTGACCCAGGACCAAACTAGGGCCGCGCGAGCGCGTGCCGGCGAAGGGCTCGCCGAAAACGCCTCGATCCGGGAGAGGATGCGCATATGCCGCGCGCCCGAGGACCCCGCCCGACGACGGCGCCCGACGCGGCGGACCCCGACCTGGCCCCGCCCGCGACCGATCTGCGCCCGGACCACCGCGCGAGCGACCTGCGCACCGCGATCCTCGACTGGTTCACCGTGCACGCCCGCGACCTGCCCTGGCGCGCCGCCGATCGCACCGCCTGGGGCGTGCTGGTCAGCGAGGTGATGCTCCAGCAGACGCCGGTCGTGCGCGTGCTCCCCGCCTGGACGCAGTGGATGGCCCGCTGGCCGACCCCCGACGACCTCGCGGCGGCCGGTACGGCGGACGTGCTGCGGGCCTGGGGCCGTCTCGGCTACCCGCGGCGCGCGCTGCGCCTGCAGGAGTGCGCCCGCGCGATCGCGACGAGCCACGCCGGCGTCGTGCCGCGCGACGAGGCGGACCTCCTCGCGCTGCCGGGGATCGGCCCGTACACCGCGGCCGCGGTGGTCGCCTTCGCGCACGGTGGCCGCTCGGTCGTGCTCGACACGAACGTGCGGCGCGTCCTCGCGCGGACCGTGACCGGCACCGCGCTGCCCCCGCCGAGCCAGACCGCGGCCGAGCTCAGGACCGCGACCGCACTCGTCCCGCTCGAGCCGGACCGGGCCGCGCGGTGGGCCGCCGCCTCGATGGAGCTCGGCGCCCTGGTCTGTACCGCCCGGGCGCCCAGGTGCGAGGCGTGCCCGGTCGCGAGCCTGTGCGCGTGGCGCGCCGCCGGCCATCCGTCGGACGCGCACGCCGCCAACCGGCGCACCCAGGCTTGGGCGGGCACCGACCGCCAGGCCCGCGGCCGGGTGATGGCCCTGCTCCGGGCTACCCACGGCCCGGTCCCCCGCGCGAGCGTCGAAGCGGCCTGGCCCGACCGGTCCCAGCTCGAGCGCGCCCTGACCGGCCTGGTCAAAGACGGCCTGGCCGAACCCCTCCCCGCAACGAGCCCCCACGCCTACCGCCTCCCCCAGAACCCTCCGCCGAGAGTGGAGTAACCGCCCTTGGAAAACGCTTTCAGGCGGCGGTTACTCCACTCTCGGCGATGGTGGTCTTCAGAGCTCGATGAGCATTCTGGTGTTGCCCAGGGTGTTGGGTTTGACGCGGGCCAGGTCGAGGAACTCCGCGACGCCGTCGTCGTGCGAGCGCAGCAGCTCGGCGTAGACGTCGGGCTCGACGGGGGTGCCCTCGATCTGCTTGAAGCCGTGCGCCTCGAAGAACTGCACCTCGAACGTCAGGCAGAACAGCCGGCGCAGCCCCAGCCCCCGGGCCCGCTCGACGAGCGCGTCGAGCAGCGAGTGCCCGATGCCGTGGCCGGTCCAGTCCGGCGAGACCGCGAGCGTGCGGATCTCGGCGAGGTCGGCCCACATCACGTGCAGCGCGCCGCAGCCGACCACCTCGCCCGGACCGGCGTCGGCCACCAGGAACTCCTGGACCCCCTCGTAGTATCCGACCAGCTCCTTGGCCAGCAGGATCCGCCCGTTCGCGTACGGCGACACCAGATCGCGGATCGCGTTCACGTCGGCCGGCAGGGCGGGGCGGATTCTGAGCTCAGGGCTGGACACCGCCACAACCTATGCCTGCCGCCCCCGCACGACGACGACCGTCCGCCCGCGTCCCCGCGCGAGCGCACCGCGATTCACGTCGTCGGCTCGACAGCACCGACCGGGGCCGGCGAGCTCGGCGGTGCCACGGCCGGTGCCACGGCCTCCGACGGCAGACCGTCCGCGATCGCCCAGGCCTCCTCGGTGATCGTACGCGGCCACGCCATCGCCGCTACGACGTACGCCACCAGCGACGCGAGCGCGCCGTACATCGTCGGCCAGCCGTCGAACGTCGCGGGGACCAGAGTGTTGTGCACGTACAGCACGTCGTTCGGCACGCCGTACATCGTCGGCGTCAGTACGAACAGCCCGAGCCGTACCGTGAGCCCCACGACGAGCGCCGCGACCGCCGCCCGCGTCCCGCCGCGCCGCCAGAAGACGCCGAGCAGGAACGGCACCACGAGCCCCGCGAGCAGCAGGTCGAACGCCAGCGTGAGCAGGATTCCGGTCTGCGCGACCCGCAGCGCGATCAGCACGCCGACGATCACGATCGGGATCATGGCCACGCGCGTCCAGCGAAGCAGCGGGTCGTGGCCGGTCGAGACCGCGCGCCGCACCCCGAAGATGTTCCGCACGGCGACGGCCGACGTCGCGAGGATCGCCCCCGACGCGGTCGAGAACGATGCGGCGACGATCCCCGACAGCACGAGGATCGCGAGGCCGGGCGGGGCGTAGTCGTCGAGCAGCGCGAACAGCACAGGACCGTCGGACGCCTTGAGCCCGAGCGTCGAGGCGGCGGTCAGCGCGACCATCGCGTAGCTGACGCCGATGATCGCCGTCCCGGCGGCGCCGGTCAGGCAGGACCGGCGGGCCACCTCGGGGCTCTTGGCGGCGAAGATGCGCTGCATGAAGTCGATCGCCACGATGTCCCCGATGCCGAGCGAGACGAGCGTGGCCCAGTTGACCGCGGCTCCCTGGTCGGTCGAGGTGAGCTGGCCGAGGTCGAGCGGTCCCATGCCGTCCGGGATCGAGAACCCGATCGACGTCCCGACCCACCAGAGCATCGCGATCGTCGCGACGACCGTGATGGAGATCTGGATCGCCGAGGTGTAGGCGTCGGAGAACATCCCGCCGCCGATCGTGTAGACGAGCACCAGGACGACCGCCATGACCACCCCGAGGGTGTAGTCGATGCCGAGGAACCGCTCGAGCAGGAACCCGCACGCGACCAGGTTGCCGGCCATCAGGATCGCGAACGCGAAGATCATCAGGATCGACGACGCGACCTCCACGCCGCGCCCGTAGCGCAGCCGGAAGAAGTCGGCGAGCGTGAACAGGCCCATCCGGTTCAGCGGCTTGGCCAGGAACAGCCCGGTGATCAGCAGGCAGATCGCGAGCCCGATCGGCAGCGAGGCCCCCGCCCAGAACCCGAAGGTCGCGGTCAGGTCCGTGTTGCCGACCGTCGCGTTGGAGTCCACCGCCGCCGCCATGAGCGAGGCGGCCACCAGCGGGATCCCGAGACTTCGTCCCGCGACCAGATAGTTGGCGCTGTCGCCATCGACCTTCCGGGCGACCACGATCCCGACGACAACGACGACGAGAACGCTGATCCCGACTCCAGCAATGATCACGATGGCTCCTGATGACGAGTTCGGAATCGGCCGACAGGTTTCATTCACCACCCCTCCCGTGTCGTTCTTGATGCAGGGAGGAAACTTCTACGTTAACGATCCGGCCCACGCGCGGAACCGCCTACGATGGCGACCGTGGCATCCCCGGTACGCAGCCAGGGCCGACCAAGAGTCGGCACCTCACCGCAGCCCACTGGGTCGGCGGCCGAACAGATCCTCGACGCGGCCGCCCGGAACTTCGTGCAGAGCGGCTTCGAGGCGACCTCGACGCGCACCATCGCGGCGGCCGTCGGGCTTCGGCAGGCCTCGCTCTACTACCACTTCGCCAGCAAGCAGGAGATGCTCGCCGAGCTGCTCGCACGCACGGTGCGGCCCTCGCTCGCGGCCGCCGAACGACTGCTCACCGCACCGGGCAGCGCGGCCGGACGGCTGCACGCGCTGGTCAGCTTCGACTGCTCGCTGCTGCTGACCTCCGCCTACAACATCGGGGCGCTGTACCTGCTCCCCGAGGTGCGCGAGGAGCGGTTCGCGCAGTTCCGGGCCGATCGCCGTCGGCTGCGCGAGGCCTACCACCAGCTCATCTCGGAGGTCCTGGCATCCACCGGGCCCGACGGCGCGAGCGGGCCGCCACCGGACATCCTGAGCGACCTCGTCTTCGGCCTGGTCGAGAGCGTCATCGCGCTGCGCGGCGCCGGCGCCGAGCTCGACTCCGGCCGCCTGCTCGACGGCGTGGGTATCGCGGCCCTGCGCATTCTCGGGCTGCCGGCCGGCGAGATCACGCGCGCCGTCGCGGAGAGCCGCGCCCTGTAGCCACCCCGCGCGACACGCCGGAGCGTAACAAGGTCGACACACAACGGTCACGGCACCGGAATCTTTGTGCGCGACGCTGATTCCTGTCAGTTGACAGGAATGAGTGAGACCCGTTGGGGGATGTCCCATGTCCACACAGACGACCGGCGATGCGCGCACCGATGGAACGGCGACGACCGCGGGTGCCCGCGCGCACGCCCGAGCCCAGGAGGCCGCCGGCGCGAACAGCGGCGCGGCCATGGCGACCCTGCCGGCCAGCGCATGGCCGTCCCCGCCCGCCGGCGTCGGCGCGGACCGGCTGGTCTGGGCGGAAACCGTGCACGGCGGGGGCTACACGCACCTCGTCGTCGCGCGCGGCACGTCGGTGCGCCTGACGGACCTCGCAGGCGACGCGTGCGCGCACCTGCTCGCCTACAACGCCGACGAGCCGTGGGAACGCCTCAACGTCGCCGACACCGTGAAGATCCAGTGGCAGGCCTACCTGACGGCCGGCTGCCTGCTGCTGAGCGACCAGGGCCGCGCGCTCGCGACGATCACCGAGGACTCCTCGGGCCGGCACGACTCGCTGTTCGGCACCACGACCCAGACCTACAACGCCGCGCGCTACGGCGACGGTGCGGCGCACTGCGCGACGCCGGCGGGCCGCGAGCTGTTCACCCTGGCCGCCGCCAAGCACGGCCTCGGCCGGCGCGACCTGCCGCCGAGCGTCTCGTTCTTCCAGGGCGTCACCGTGGACGACGACGGCGCCCCCCGCTTCCTCGGCTCGGCCGGACCCGGCGCGAGCGTGACGATCCGGGCCGAGCTGCCCCTGGTCCTCCTGATCGCCAACACGGCCCACCCGCTCGACCCGCGCCCGGAGTACTCGTGCGGCCCGATCGAGTTCCTCGCCTGGCGGGACTCGCCCACGACGCCCGACGATCCGCAATGGACCGCGACGCCCGAGGCGCGGCGCGCCTATGCGAACACGGCGGCCTACCTCACCCCCAAGGGGATCCGATGACAGCCACGGCCACCACCACCCCGACGCCGAACCTCCCGGCCGGCACCATCACGCGCGACGAGATCGTGCCCGCGCGGTCCGCGTGGTCGGCGGTCGTGCCGGCAGGGAGCCTGCTGACGATCATCGACCTCGAGGGCAACCAGGCCGTGGACTTCCTCGCCTACGACGCCTGGGACACCGCGCGGCGCTACAGCGCGCCCGACACGCTCCAGGGCCAGGACTCGATCTTCCTCACGACGGGCAGCGTGCTGCGCGACTGCGAGCACTCGCCGCTGATGACCGTCGTCGCGGACGACTGCGGCCGGCACGACACGATCGGCGGGGCCTGCTCCAAGGAGTCGAACACGCTGCGCTACGGCCACCACACCGCGGGCCAGCACGCCTGCGTGGAGAACTTCCTCGCCGAGGGTTCCCGGCACGGGCTCGGCAAGCGGGACCTCGTCTCGAACATCAACTGGTACATGAACGTCCCGGTCGACCCGGACGGCGCGCTCGGCATCGTCGACGGCATCTCGGCGCCCGGACTGAGCCTGACGCTGCGCGCCGAAACCGACGTCCTGGTGCTCGTCTCGAACTGCCCGCAGATCAACAACCCGTGCAACGGGTTCGACCCGACGCCCGTGCGGCTCGTGGTCACCGACCCGGATCCGACGCCGGCACAAACGCCGGCTCGGACCCCGGCGCGGGGCCTGTAGCGGTGCCGTTCGACACCCTCCTGGTCGCCAACCGCGGCGAGATCGCGGTGCGCATCATCAAGACCGCGCGCTCGATGGGCCTGCGCACGGTCGCGGTCTACTCCGACGCGGACGCCGGCGCCGCGCACACCCACCTGGCCGACGACGCCGTGCGGATCGGTCCCGCTCCGGCGACGGCGTCCTACCTGCGAGGCGACGCCATCGTCGAGGCTGCGCTGGCCGCCGGGGCCGGAGCCATTCACCCCGGCTACGGCTTCCTGTCGGAGAACGCGGGCTTCGCCCGCGCGACCGAGGCCGCCGGGATCGCGTTCGTCGGCCCGACGCCCGCCCAGCTCGAGGTCTTCGGTGCCAAGCACACCGCCCGCGAGGCGGCCGCCGCCGTCGGCGTGCCGATGCTCGCGGGCACCGGCCTGCTCGCGACCCTCGACGAGGCCGTCGCGGCCGCCGAGCGGATCGGGTACCCGGTGATGCTCAAGGCGACCGCCGGCGGCGGCGGCGTCGGCCTGCGGGCGTGCCACGGCCCCGACGACCTCGCCGTCGGGTGGCAGAACGTGCGCCGCGTCGCGGGTGCCAGCTTCGGGTCCACCGGGGTATTCCTCGAACGGCTCGTCACCGCGGCCCGGCACGTCGAGGTGCAGCTCTTCGGCGACGGGCTCGGCCACGTCGTCACGCTCGGCGACCGCGACTGCTCGCTGCAGCGCCGCCACCAGAAGGTCTGCGAGGAGGCGCCCGCGCCGAACCTGCCCGACGCGCTGCGGCGCCGGATCGCCGACGCCGGCCGCGACCTCGCCGCCTCGGTCGCCTACCGGTCAGCCGGGACGGTGGAGTACCTGTACGACGCCGAGCGCGAGGAGGCCGCCTTCCTCGAGGTCAACACCCGCCTGCAGGTCGAGCACCCGGTGACCGAGGCGGTCTACCGGATCGACCTGGTCGAGTGGATGCTGCGCCTCGCCCAGGGCGACACCGACGTGGTCCGCACCCCCGTCGAGCCGCGCGGGCACGCCGTCGAGGCCCGGATCTACGCCGAGAACCCCGACCGCGACCACCTGCCCAGCGCCGGCACGATTACCGCCTTCGCCGCGCCCGACGGCGTCCGGGTCGACACCTGGCTCGAGGCCGGCGCGCAGGTCAGCACGCACTACGACCCGATGCTCGCGAAGGTCATCACGGCCGGCCCCGACCGGACCGCGGCCTGGGCACACCTGGCGACCGCGCTCGCCGCGACCCGCGTCGACGGGGTCACGACGAACCTTGGCCTGCTACGGACCATCGCCGCCTCGCCCGAGGTCCGCGCGGTCACCCACTCGACCGCGACCGTCGCGGGGCTGCGCGATGCGACCCCGCGCTTCGAGGTGCTGCGACCCGGCCTGCTCACCACGATCCAGGACTGGCCCGGGCGGACCGGGTACTGGCACGTGGGGATCCCGCCGTCGGGCCCGATGGACGACCTGTCCTTCCGGCTCGGCAACCTCGCGCTCGGCAACCCCGAGGGTGCGCCCGGCCTCGAGTGCACCCTCGCGGGTCCCGCGCTGCGGTTCGCAGGCGCTGCGACGGTGATGGTCACCGGCGCCCCCGTCGAGGTCACGGTCAACGGGACCCGCGCCCACCAGTGGGAGCCCGTCCAGGTCCCGGCCGACGGCGTCCTGGACATCGGCGCCCCCGACACCGGGATGCGCACGTACGTGCTGGTGCGCGGCGGGATCGACGCGCCCCGGGTGCTCGGGTCGGCCGCCACGTTCGACCTCGGCGAGATCGGCGGGATGACCGGCTCGCCGCTGCGCACCGGCGACGTCGTCCCGCTCGGGCCTCCCCCGGCTCGGGCGATGTCGACCCACCTCCCCCGGGCGGTCCACGCGACCGACCGCCCCACGTTCACCGAGGAGTGGCGGATCGGCGCCCTGGAGGGACCGCACGCCGCCCCGGAGTTCTTCACCTCCGGCGACGTCACCGAGCTGTACGCGGCCAGCTGGCAGGTGCATTTCAACTCGGCACGCACCGGAGTGCGGCTGGTCGGCCCGAAACCCACCTGGGCGCGCCCGGACGGCGGCGAGGCGGGGCTGCACCCGTCCAACATCCACGACACCCCGTACGCCGTCGGCGCCGTGGACTACACCGGCGACATCCCGATCCTGCTCGGCCCGGACGGCCCGAGCCTGGGCGGGTTCACCTGCCCGGCCACGGTCGCCGTCGGGCAGCTGTGGAAGCTCGGCCAGCTCCGGCCCGGGGCGACCGTGCGGTTCGTGCCGATCGACGACGCGCAGGCCGCCGAGCTGCGGGCGCGGCCCCAGCGAGCACCGCGCGCCTCGCGTCCCGCGCTGCTCGACGGCGGCGTGCTCGCGCGCCGGGCGCCCACCGCGGGCGCGACCGGCTCGCTGGACCCCGAGGTGACCTACCGGCGCTCGGGCGACGACAACCTGCTCATCGAGTACGGCTCGATGTCCCTGGACCTCGCCGCCCGGATGCGCGTGCACGCCCTCGCCGAACGGATCGTCGCCGAGGGCCGCGCGGGCATCGTCGACCTCACCCCGGGCATCCGCTCGCTCCAGGTGCACCTCGACCCGGACGTACTGCCGGTCGCCACCATGTTCGACCTGGTCCGCGAGCTCGAGGACGACCTGCCCGCGACCGCCGACCTCGTCGTGCCGAGCCGGACCGTCCACCTGCCGCTGTCCTGGGACGACCCCGCCACCCGCGAGGCCATCGAGCGGTACATGAACGGTGTGCGCGACGACGCCCCGTGGTGCCCCTGGAACATCGAGTTCATCCGGCGCGCCAACGGCCTGGCCACGGTCGACGACGTCTACCGCACCGTGTTCGACGCCGAGTACCTCGTGATGGGCCTCGGCGACGTCTACCTCGGGGCGCCGGTCGCGACGCCCGTGGACCCGCGGCACCGGCTGGTGACCACGAAGTACAACCCGGCGAGGACCTGGACCCCGCAGAACGCGGTCGGCATCGGCGGCTCCTACCTGTGCATCTACGGGATGGAGGGCCCGGGCGGCTACCAGTTCGTCGGCCGGACCGTGCAGGTCTGGTCCACGCACTCCCAGCGCGGCGCCTTCGAGCCGGGCACGCCGTGGCTGCTGCGGCCGTTCGACCGGATCAGCTGGCACCCGGTCGGTGCCGACGAGCTGCTCGATCAGCGCGCCTCGATGGCCGCCGGCCGGCTCGACATCCAGATCGACGACGGCGAGTTCGCGATCTGTGCGCACGACCGCTTCCTCGCCGAGAACGCCGCCTCGATCGCGTCCTTCCGGGCGGACCAGGCCACGGCGTTCGGCGCGGAACGCGACGCGTGGGCGGCGGCCGGGGAGTTCGACCCCAGGCCCGAGCCCGAGCCGGCACCCCCGGCACCGGCCGTGGAGATCCCCGCGGGCTGCTCGGGGATCGAGGCACCGTTCGTGGCGACCGTGTTCCGGGTGGATGTGCGCCCGGGCGACGTCGTCGTCGCAGGTCAGGTGCTCGTGGCGCTCGAAGCGATGAAGATGGAGGCTCCTGTGGTGGCACCGCAGTCCGGGACCGTGATCCAGATCGTGGTGACCCCGGGGGACCAGGTCGGGCCGGGCGAGGTGCTCGTCGTGCTCGAGCAGCGGGCCGCCGCGTGAGCGCGGACCAGATCGTGCACCCGGACCAGATCGTGCGCCCGGTCCCCCGCGCCACCTGCACCCCGGCGATCGACCGGGTGCTCGCCGCCTACGCGCTCATCGCCGACGTCGACCGCCCCGAGGTGTGGATCGACCTGCGCCACGAGTCCCGCGCCCTGAGCGACGCGGCGGCCGTCGACGCGCGCACCGCGGCCGGCGAGCACCTCCCGCTCGCCGGGCTGGTGGTCGCGGTCAAGGGCAACATCGACATCGCCGGCCTGCCGACCACGGCCGGCTGCCCGACCTACGCGACCGGCCCCGCCGACCGGGACGCGACCGCCGTGGGCCGGCTGCGGGCGGCCGGTGCCGTCGTGCTGGGCAGCACCAACCTGGACCAGTTCGCGACCGGCCTGGTCGGCACCCGCAGCCCGTACGGAGCCGTGCGGCACGCGACCCACCCGGACCGGATCTCGGGCGGCTCGAGCAGCGGCTCGGCGGTGGCGGTCGCCCTCGGCATCGCGGACGCCGCGCTCGGCACGGACACCGCCGGAT
>NZ_DATCNW010000054.1:0-9319 GCF_036565025.1 Pengzhenrongella sp. | reverse complement strand
ACGGACCGCGGCCAGGTCGAACGAGCCGGCCCGCAGCCCACGGTCCAGGCGCGGGATGCCGCGGGCCGCGGCGAGGGTGAGCCCGATCGCGTGGTCCGAGACGGACTCCGTGCCGTAGTCCGGCACGTTGCACACCGCGATCCCGCGCGCGGTGGCCGCGGGGATGTCGACCGAGTCGACCCCCACGCCGTAACGCCCGATCGCCCGCAACCCGGGCAGGGCGTCCATGACCTCGCCGGTGATCTCCGCGTACTGCACGAGGATCGCGTCCGCACCCGCGGCGTTCGCCACCAGGTCGGCGGCGGTGAACGACTGGGTCAGTACCAGCTCGGCGCCGGCCGGGTCGGTGACGAGGTGCTCGGCGTCGAACGAGTCGTGGTCGCACTCGGTGATGACGATGCGCATCGCTGCGGCGGTCATCGCGCGAGCCAGCCGCCGTCGACCGGCAGGACGATGCCGTGCACGTAGTCCGCCGCGTGGCTGCACAGGAACAGGACCGCGCCGGCGATGTCGGACGCCTGCGCCCAGCGGCCGGCCGGGATGCGGTCCAGGATCGCCTGGCTGCGCTCGGCGTCCGCGCGCAGGTCCTTGGTGTTCGCGGTGGCGACGTAGCCGGGGGCGACCGCGTTGACGTTCACGCCCGCCACGGCCCACTCGTTGGCGAACGCCCTGGTCAGGCCCGCGACGGCCGACTTCGATGCCGTGTACCCGGGCACGTTGACGCCGCCCTGGAAGCTGAGCAGCGAGGCGGTGTTGACGATCTTGCCCGCGCCGCGGGCAACCATCCCGCGGCCGATCTCCCGCGTGAGGGAGAACGTCGCGCGCAGGTTGACGTCCAGGACGTAGTCGAAGTCCTCGTCGGTGTGGTTCGCGATGGGCGCGCGCCGGATGGTGCCGCCGTTGTTGATCAGGATGTCCACGCCGCGACCGGCGAGGTCCTCGGCGAGCTCGGTGACCTGCTCGCGGACCGAGAAGTCGGCCTTGAGCGGCGTGAACTTGCGGCCCAGGCCCTCGACCATGGAGCGGACCGTGCTGTCGCCGTCGGGCATGTCGAAGCTCACCCCGACGATGTCCGCGCCCGCCGAGGCGAGGGACTGGGTGATGGCCAGGCCGATGCCCTGGTTCGCGCCGGTGACGACGGCGAGCTTTCCTTCGAGACTGAAGAGGCTCTCGGCGTATCGGGCGGGGCTGCTGGCGGCGGTCATCTGGGGCGTGCTCCTTGGTGGGGCCGGAGGGTCAGGGCAGGTAGCCGAGGGCGGTGGAGATCCGGTTCGCGGTCTCGACGGCCAGCGGCGCCATGGCTTCGATCTGTTCGATGGTGTGCTCGAGGGTCAGCGTCGAGACGCTGACCCCGTACTTCACGGTGCCGGTGTGGTCCCGGATGGGGGCCGCGACGCAGCCCAGGCCGGGCACGTTCTCCTCGCGGTCCAGGGCGTATCCGACCTGGCGGACGACGGCGATCTCGGCGCGCAGCGCGTCCAGCCTGGTGAGCGTGTGCTCGGTCCGGTACGGCAGGCCGGCCCGCGCGACGAACCGCTCGAGCTCGTCGTCGGTGTAACCCGCGAGGACGACCTTGCCGATCCCGGTGGAGTGCATCGGGATCGACAGGCCGACGCGCGACGGCATCTGGTACGGCTTGTCGGAGTCGGCCCGGATCAGGTAGATGATCTCGTCGCCGTTCACGACGCCGAGGTGGATCGTGCAGTGGGAGGCCTCCACCAGGTCGTCGACGAACGGCCGGGCGATCGCCGAGATGTCGATGCGCTGCAGCGCGCGACCGGCGAGGGACAGGATCTTGGGTCCGGGCAGGTAGCTGCCGTCGGCCGACACGGTGACGAACCGCCGGTCCACGAGCGTGCCCAGGATGCGGTGGGTGGTCGCCTTCGCGAGCCCGGTGGCCTCCACGACCTCGGTGAACCGCGAGTGGGTGAGGGCCGCCTCGAGCACGAGCAGGGTCTTCTCGCTCGCGCTCGCGGTCGGGCTCGCCGTCACCGCCTCGCCGGCAGCGGCCATTGACGTGGCCGGAACCGGCCCCGTCGTCGTGCCCCGCGCGCCCGCAGCGATCTCCGTGGTCATGTCCCAGGTCCCCAGTCTTTGATTCGCCAGCGATCAGCGCATGTCGGCGATGGCGAAGCCATCCATGTCATCGAACGACTGATTCTCCCCGGCCATCGCCCAGACGAACGAATAGCTCGCGGAGCCGACCCCGGAGTGCACGGACCAGCTCGGGGAGATGACCGCCTCGCGGTTTGCGACGACGAGGTGCCGCGTCTGCGACGGTTCGCCCATCAGGTGGATGACGCGGGCGTCGTCGGGCAGGTCGAAGTAGAGGTAGCACTCGGTGCGGCGGTCGTGGGTGTGGGCGGGCATGGTGTTCCACATGCTGCCGGGATGCAGCGTGGTGACCCCCATGACGACCTGGCAGCTCTTGACACCGCTCTCGTGGATGTACTGGTTGAGTTGCGCCGGTTGGAGGTCAGCGCGTCGCCCAGCTCGCGGACGTTGCCCTGGCCGGCCTCGACGAGCGTGGTCGGGTACGCGGTGTGTGCGGGGGCGGAGATCAGGTAGAAGCGGGCCGCGTCCTGCGGGCCGGTCGCGCCGGTGGAGTCCAGCACGACCGTTCGCGCGCCGCGACCGATGTACAGGCACGAGCCCGTGGCGACCTTGTACTCGGTGCCGTCCACGGTGATCGTGCCGGGGCTGCCGACGTTGACGATCCCGCCCTCGCGGTGGGCGAAGAAGTACTCGCTGCGGATCTCCGGGAAGGTCCCCAACTCCAGGGCCGTCGTGACCGGGCTGACCCCGACGAGCACGGCCCGGTCGTGGTGCGTGTAGACGGCACGGACCTCGTCGTCGACGAACAGGTCCTGGACCAGATACCGGTCGCGGAGCTCCGCGGTGTCCATCCCGGGGACGTGCTCGGGGCTGGTGGCGTAACGCTGTTCCATGTCGATCCTCTTCAGATGCGTGGGTCTGGTGCTGCGGGAAGGGCGCCGCGCCCGGCGGACCGGACGGGGCTTGCGCCCGGCGCGGATGGTGCTACGTCGCGTCCGCCTCGCTGAGCAGGTCGCGGTCCCGGGTCTCGGGGGCGAAGAGCGTCGTGCCGAACGTGATGGCCATGATCACCATCATGTAGACCGCGACCGGCCACCAGGATCCGGCCGCGGCCGTGACCAGCGCGGCGCAGATGAAGGGTGCGATGCCCCCGCCGACGACCGAGGAGAACTCACGCCCGACGGCGACGCCGGCGTACCGGTAGCGGGACCCGAACAGCTCCGGGAAGTACGCGCCCTGGACCCCGACGGTGCCCTGTGAGGCGACCATGAAGCCGATCACGATGACCAGGCCGATGAGGAACAGGTTGCCGGTGGTCATGAGGATGAACGCGGGCGTCGCGAACAGGAACAGGAAGCCGGTGGTGATCAGGTACATCCGCTTGCGGCCGAACCTGTCGGACATGATGCCGAAGCCGACGGCGGAGAAGCAGGCGCAGACGGCACCGATGAGGAGGAACTTGGGAATCCATTTCGCGTCCACGTGCACCTGGTTGATCAGGTAGGCGCCCGCGAAGACCTGGAAGATGTACGAGTGCGCGTTGGCGCCGACGTTCATGAAGAAGACGCGGAGCACGTTCCGCCAGCCGTGCTTCATGACGTCCGCGACCGGCGACTTCTTGCGCTCGATGATGCCCTCGACCTTGAGCTCGGTGAAGACCGGGGACTCCTTGACCTTGCGGCGGATGATGTACGCGGCGATGGTGACGAAGATCGAGCTGAAGAAGACCAGGCGCCAGCCGTAGGAGAGCAGCGCGGCGTCGGACATTCGCTGGACCAGGATCCACACGACGGCGGCCATCGCGGCACCGGCCGCGGCCCCCACGAAGACGAACGAGGCGTAGCGCCCGCGCTTGCCCCTGGGGGCGGTCTCGGTGAGCAGCACGATCCCGCTGGCCTGCTCGGCGCCGGCGCCGAAGCCCTGCAGGAACCGGACCATGACCAGCATGATCGGTGACCAGACGCCGACCGCGGCGTAGCTGGGGAGCAGGCCGACGGCGAACGTGGCGGTACCCATCAGGAACAGCGTCGCGACCATGACGAACTTGCGGCCCAGCCGGTCGCCGTACTTCGAGAAGAACAGGCCGCCGAGCGGGCGAGCACCGAAACCCACGAACAGTGTCGCGAAGGACATCATCACGGCGACGGTCGGGTCGAGGTTCGGGAAGAAGATCTTGCCGAAGATGATCGCGGACGCCGTGCCGTAGATCGTGAAGTCGAAGTTCTCCAGCGCGGTGCCGATCCCGCCCGCCCAGGCGGCGCGGCGGAGGTTCTGCTGATCTGTCGGGGGAAGGACGGCGTCCATTCCGGGGCGGGGCGTCCTTGCGCCGCCCTCCCGGACAATGTTCGTGGTCATGGCTCACCATTCTCGTTGGCGCTCGCTCTGCTCGTGCCACCGTCGGCCGAGCCGCAAACTTCTCAAACGCGAGCGGGGACGCTCGCCACTGCGATAGATCGAAACGACCTTGTTTTCGCTCGGGCGGAACCTCGTGCTCACCTGTGAGCGCGGGTCTGGCGGTCGAACTGCTCCCGTGGTCCGTTCGGCCTGGATGGAACTCGGTTCCAACCCACGGAACAAGTTAGCACCGAATCGCGCCCCGCCATCCGGGTACGAAGTCCCAACTCGCGGGTCGGTACGCTGCCCCGAGGGATCACAGGCCCTGCGCGCGCCGAGATCGGACGCGCCCGGCCGGCCTCTTCGCGAGCTTCGGGTCGTCGCCGCTGACCGCCAGCGATCCCTCACAGGACATCGCCGTCGTCATCGCCAACCTCGAGGGGCTCACCCACTGTGTCGCACGCTCCACCACCCGACGCCCCGCGACCGGCGGCTCGCATGGGGCGGATCCTGTTCGGCCGGCTGACCCCGGGCGCCGAGCGCAACTTCGCGGACGACCTGCGCTCGGAGAACGCCGGCGCGATCCTGCTGCTGGTCGGCGCGGTCGTGGCGCTGGTGTGGGTCAACTCCCCCTGGCGCGACGGGTACACCGCGCTGAGCGACGCCGTCGTCGGCCCGTCCGCGCTGGGCCTCGACCTGAGCCTCGCGCAGTGGGCGACCGACGGGCTGCTCGCGATCTTCTTCTTCGTCGTGGGCCTGGAGCTCAAGCGGGAGATGGTCGACGGGCAACTGCGCCGCCCCTCGACCGCGATCGTGCCGATCCTCGCCGCCGTCGGCGGGATGGCGGTGCCGGCGGGCATCTATGCGCTGGTCAACGCCACGAGCGCGGGCGGCGCGATGGGCGGCTGGGCCGTCCCGGTCGCGACCGACATCGCGTTCGCGGTAGCGGTTCTGACGATCTTCGGGCGCCGGCTGCCGACCGCGCTGCGCGCGTTCCTGCTCACCCTCGCCGTCGTCGACGACCTGTTGGGGATCGTGGTCATCGCGATCTTCTACGCCGACGATCTCGCGTTCGTCTGGCTCGGCGCGGCGCTCGCGACCATCGCGGTCTTCGCGCTGTGCGTCCGGCGGCGCGGCATGACGGCCTGGGTCCTCGTCCCGCTCGCGATCCTGGCCTGGGGCTTCATGCACGCCTCCGGCATCCACGCGACGATCGCCGGCGTGATGCTCGGGTTCACCGTCCCCGCCCTGGCCCGCCCGGGCGAGCAGCAGAGCCTCGCCGAACGGTTCGAGCACCTCTGGCGACCGGTCTCCGCGGGCCTCGCGGTGCCGGTGTTCGCGCTGTTCGCGGCCGGCATCAGCTTCAGCGCCGCGGACCTCATGCGCGCCGCCGACGACCCCGCCGCGCAGGGCGTCGCGCTGGGCCTCGTGATCGGCAAGCCGGTCGGGATCCTGCTCGCGACCTTCCTGCTGGTCAAGCTCACGCGGGCGAACCTCGACGAGTCCGTGCGGTGGCCGGACCTGGTCGCGGTGTCCGTTGTCGCGGGCGTCGGGTTCACGGTCTCGCTGCTGATCGGCGCCCTCTCGTTCGACGCCACCTCCCCGCACAGCGACCACATCAAGGCGGCCGTCCTGGTCGGCTCGGTCGCCTCGGCCGCCCTCGGCGCGATCCTGCTCACCTGCCGCTCCCGCGTCCACACATAGCCCACCAGCATCTCGGATTCGTCGTGCCTCGTGCGCGTTCGTCCGCCCAGTTCAACCGGTTGACTCGCCGGTCATAACCCGGAAGATGAACGGCCATGTTCCGGGTTAACCAGTTAAACTCGGACTACTGGGCGGGCAGTTCCGGGTGAGGGAGCAGACGATGAGAGTGGATCCAGCGGCACGCTCCCGCGGAACGGTGGGTCGCTTCACTATCAGGACGAGCCTGACGCCCGATCCGGTCGTCGGGTCGAGCACGGACTGGCCAGCGCACGACCATGAGCCCCGACCGTGGCGATCCACGGGGCGAGGCCCCCGCGAGGACCGCACGTTCACCGAGGTGCGGACGTCGGTCCCACCACTAATCAATGGCCTCGACTACGAGCCATCTCCACAGGTCAGCGCCGACCTCGAGCAAGCCGTTATCGCTGCCAGCTCCCTCGACCTGGAGTTCGGATCTCAGATGGCCTCGCTGGGGGACTTCCTGCTCCGAACCGAGTCCGTGGCGTCCTCGCGTATCGAACGGGTCGACGCCACCATGGACAACCTCGCCAAGGCGGTCGTCGGAATTAAGGCACCCCCCGAGGCGCACTCCATGATCGCCGCCACACGGGCACTCACCGCGATGGTCACCGCCGCCGGCGACAAGGGGCGAATCGAGCTCGACGACATCCTCGACGCGCATCGCAGACTCATGCACGAGGACCCAGTTGACGGGCAGTACGCGGGCAACCTGCGGACGATGCAGAACTGGATCGGCGGGTCGAACTACTCCCCGCGGGACGCCGTCCACGTACCACCGTCACCGGAGATGGTGCCCGACCTGATGACCGATCTCGTGCGGTTCGTGAACCGCCGAGACATGCCCGCGCTGACCCAGGCGGCGATTGCGCACGCCCAGTTCGAGTCGATCCACGCGTTCACGGACGGCAACGGGCGCATCGGGCGCGCACTGATCAACGCTGTGCTTCGGCGCCGGGGCGTCACCTCCCGCGCCATCATTCCGGTCGCCTCGGTGATGGTGGCCGATGTCGACCGATACTTCTCGCTGGTGAACGCCTACCGGGACGGTGCTGCGGGGCCGTTCGTGAGCTATCTCGCGAATGCCACCCTGCGCGCCTCGCAGGAGGCCCGAGTCTCGGCGGTCGAACTGGCAGCCATGCCGGCCAGATGGCATGAGCGAGTCCACGCCCGGCGTGGTTCGGCGGCAGCGAAGCTGATCGACGTCCTGTTGGAGCACCCGGCGCTGGATGCGCAGACCGCCGCACTGCTCACCGGCGCATCGACGTCGAGCACGTATACGGCGATCGAGCAGCTGGCGGCGGCCGATGTCCTGCACCCGATCACCCAGTCGAAGCGGAATCTCGCCTGGGCTGCGACCGATGTGATGGATGAGATCGAATCGCTGAATGCCCGGCTGCGAACTCCGCCGAAGTAGTACCCCAACGTCGAGGTAGGACCGTCGACGACGCTACATCGACGCGGAGGTACTACCTCGGCGGGTTGGCGGGGTCAGGTGACCGTGCCGAGCTGCCAGGGGATGAACTCCTCCTGGCCCAGGTCCAGCTCTTCGCTGACGGTGCGCGCGCCGGAGGCGACGGCGATGATCAGCTCGAAGATCTCGTCGCCGACGTCGACCAAGCTCGCGGTGCCGTCCACGATCCGGCCGCAGTTGAGGTCCATGTCCTCGGTCATGCGCTCGTACATCTCGGTGTTCGTCGCGAGCTTGATGGACGGCGTCGGGCGGCACCCGAGGACCGAGCCGCGGCCGGTCGTGAAGCAGACCACGGTGGCCCCGCCGGCGACGATCCCGGTCACGGAGACCGGGTCGTAGCCGGGGGTGTCCATGAACACCAGGCCGCGTTCGGTGACCGGCTCGGCGTACTCGTACACCGCGGCGAGGTCCGCCTGGCCGGCCTTCGCGACCGCACCGAGGGACTTCTCCAGGATCGTGGTCAGGCCGCCGGCCTTGTTGCCGGGCGACGGGTTGTTGTCCAGCGTCCCGCCGCCGGCGACGGCGTAGTCCTGCCACCAATCGATGCGCTCGAGCAGCTTGCGCCCGACCGGCTCGGACACCGCGCGCCGCGTGAGCAGGTGCTCGGCCCCGAACACCTCGGGCGTCTCGGCCAGGATCGACGTACCGCCGGCCGCGATCAGCCGGTCGGACGCGTGCCCGAGCGCCGGGTTCGCGGTGATCCCCGAGTACCCGTCCGACCCGCCGCAGTTCAGTCCGAGCACCAGCTCGCTGATCGGAGCCGGTGCCCGACGGCGGGCGTCGAGCTCCGGGAGCATCTCCTTGACCAGCTCGACGCCGGCCCGCACCGTGGCGCGCACGCCGCCGGTGTCCTGGATGGTCAGCATCCTCACGATCGTGTCGGACGGCAGGTCGAGGCCGTCGACGAGCGAGCGCACCGGCACCATCTCGCAGCCGAGCCCGACCACCAGCAGGCCGCCGAAGTTCGGGTGCGCCGCGTACCCGCGCAGCGTCCGCAGCAGCATGTTCGCGCCCTCGCTGCCGGGTACCAGCCCGCAGCCGCTCTGGTGGGTGAGGGCGACGACGCCGTCGACGTTCTCGAACGCGTCCAGGGCCATGCCGCTGAACTGGCCGGCGACCATTTTCGCCGTCGACGCCGAGCAGTTCACCGAGGTCAGCACGCCGACGAAGTTGCGCGTGCCGACCTTGCCGTTCGCGCGGTGGTAGCCCTCGAACGTCCGCACCGGCCCGGTCGGGGCGGCCAGCTCGTTGTGCACGGCTGCGAACTCGTGCACCCGCGCGGTGGTGTCCATGCCGAGGTTGTGGGAGTGCACGTGGTCGCCCGCGGTGATGTCCGCGGTCGCCCGGCCGATGGACTGGCCGTACTTGTGCACGGGCTCCCCGCTGGCGACGTCCCGCACGGCCAGCTTGTGGCTGCGCGGCACGCCGTCTGCCAGGACGATCTCGCCTGTGGTGAGGAGCACCCGGGTGCCGGCCGGGAGCTCCCGGGTGGTCACGGCGACGTCGTCGTCGGGTCGCAGGAGCAGGGCGCACTCGGCGAGCGCCACCGGGGGCGGCGAGGTCCGATCCGTACCGTCGAGCTCAGAGGTTGTCGTCACGGTGCAATTCTCCTTCTCGGCAGGCCTAGGCCACGGGGGCGATGTCGTCCGGGTTGGCGTCGGCCTCGCGTGCGTGGGTCTCGGCCACGATCACCTTGAGCCGGTCGTCCGTGAGCGGGTAGAGGAACCAGAGCAC
>NZ_DATCNW010000053.1:0-3833 GCF_036565025.1 Pengzhenrongella sp. | reverse complement strand
ACGGACCGCGGCCAGGTCGAACGAGCCGGCCCGCAGCCCACGGTCCAGGCGCGGGATGCCGCGGGCCGCGGCGAGGGTGAGCCCGATCGCGTGGTCCGAGACGGACTCCGTGCCGTAGTCCGGCACGTTGCACACCGCGATGCCGCGCGCGGTCGCCGCGGGGACGTCGACCGAGTCCACGCCCACGCCATAGCGCCCGATCGCCCGCAGCCCGGGCAGGGCATCCATGACCTCGCAGGTGATCTCCGCGTACTGCACGAGGATCGCGTCCGCGCCCGCGGCACCGGCGACCAGGTCGGCGGCCGTGAACGACTGGGTCAGCACCAGCTCGGCCCCCGCCGGGTCCGTCACCTCGTGCTCCGCCGTAAACGAGTCGTGGTCGCACTCCGTGATGACGATCTTGACCATGTACCACTCCTTCGTTGAGGGATCGGCCTCGCGTCCCTGTGGGCCACGGGCCGAACATGCATCGTTCAAAGCGGGCTGGGGACTACGCCGAATCTCGCGCCGTCGTCGAGGCCGCGTTGATCGTCAGCGGCTCGACCTTGCCGAGGAGGAAGAGGTAGTTGAGCGCTCCGATGACGGCGACGACTCCGATCACGGCCAGCGGCGCCCGGAACGACCCGGTCCTGTCGACGAGGACACCGACCATGATCGGCGTGAAGATGCCGGCCAGGTTGGAGGCGAAGTTCTGCATCCCGCCGATGGACCCCACGTGATGCGAGCTCGGGGCGATGTCGGCGGGGAGCGACCAGATGCCCATCCCGGCAATGGCGAGGGACGAGTACGAGACGGCGAGGAGGGCGAGCGCCATCCAGGCCTCGGGTACGAAGGTCGCGAACATGATCACCGATCCCCCGAACAGCCCGCCGACGATGCAGGTCTTGCGCACGACCGACACGCCGACGCCGCGCCCGATCGCGCGGTCGGCCAGTCGGCCGGCCAGCCAGGCGGTGAGGACCGCGGTAATCCCCGGGATCGCTCCGAACCAACCGAGCTTCATCAGCGAGAAGCCTCGCTCCTGGACGAGATAGCTGGGGAAGAACGTGATGAAGAAGTAGATGCAGCTGTTGAGGCAGAAGAAGCCGAACATCATGACCAGCACCTTGCGATACCGAAAGAGTGAGATCCATCTGATCCTGGTCGCCGCTTCGTCATCGGTCTGCGAGCTGCGCGCACCGCCGTCGAGGATGTAGCGACGCTCCGCCTCGTTCGTGCTCGGGTGCTCCTGGGGCGACCGGTAGTACTTCCACCAGACGAACGCCCACACGATCCCGACGAGACCGATGATGATGAACACCGCGCGCCAGTGGAACACCGCGACTATCCCCGTGACGATGGGCAGCGAGACGACGGCTCCCACGCGCGAGCCCGAGTCCCAGATGCTCGTGGCGAGTCCACGCTCCCGGGTCGGGAACCAGGTAGCGACGACCTTGGCGCTCGTGACGTTGGCGGGGCTTTCCCCGATCCCGAGCAGAGCCCGGACGCCGATGAGAGACCCAAATCCTCGAACGCTGCTGGTCAGCATCGTGAAGGCTGACCACCAGAGCGCGGCCAATGTGAACGACTTGCGGGGGCCGACCTTGTCCACGTACCAGCCCGCGGCCAGCTGGCACACGTCGTAGGACCAGAAGAACGCCGCGAAGACGAACCCCTCCTGCGTCGCCGTCAGCGTGAAGTCGTCGGCCATGAACGGCAGGGCCACGCTGAGGCTCGCTCGGTCCAGGTAGTTGATCGCCAGACCGGCGAAGGCCAGCCAGATGATGTACCACCGAGTTCGAGTCATCGCCGCCTTGGGCGCACTCACCCCGGCTTCCCGCTGCACCTCAGAGAACACCATCACGCGACCTCTTTGTCCCATATGTGCACTCACAGATCCACAATTGATCTGATGACTTGCGAGCGACTGTAGCGCACTCCCGCGAGCGACATGCCTCACTTCGCAGGGCAATCCGCCGGATCATCAGATCATTCGGCAACCGAAGCCACGCTCGCCCGTAGCGGCGTGGCGTCGCATCGTCGCCCGGGAAGCGGCACGACGCTCCCGGCGGGAGGATGAGCCCGTGCTGCTCGCCGACGTCGCCGCCACCTCGGTCGCCCTGGCCGCCACGCGTTCCCGCCTGGCGAAGCGCGCGCTGCTCGTCGACCTGCTGCGCAGCGCCGGGCCGGACGAGGTGCCCGTGGTCGCCCGGTATCTCGCCGGCGAGCTGCGGCAGCGCCGGACGGGGCTGGGCTGGCGTTCCCTCGCGGCAATGCCGGCGCCGGCTGCCGAGCCGTCCCTCGACGTGCTCGTGGTCGATGCCGTTTTCGAGCGGATGGCGCAGCTCGCGGGGTCCGGCTCGGCCCTCGCCCGGTCCGCGCTCGCCGCGGAGCTGTTCGCGGCGGCCACCGAGCCCGAGCAGCGCCTGCTGCGCGGCCTGGTCACCGGGGACCTGCGCCAGGGATCGCTCGACGCGCTGCTGCTGGACGCGGTCGCGGAGGCGGCGGGGGTGCCGCCGGAGGCCGTCCGGCGGGCCGCGATGCTCGCGGGCTCCACCGAGCTCGTCGCGTCGGCGGCCCTCGGGGCGGGGTCGCCGCAGGAGACGCTCGCGGCGCTCGGCGAGTTCGGCCTGACCGTCGGCCGGCCCGTCCGTCCGATGCTCGCCGCCTCGGCGCCCGACGTGCCGGCCGCCGTCTCCGGCTTCGCCAGTCGACGGGTCGTCGTCGACGCCAAGCTCGACGGGATCCGGGTGCAGGTGCACCGCGACGGCGACGAGGTGCGCGTGTTCACCCGGAGCCTCGACGACATCACCGCCCGCGTGCCCGAGCTCGTCGCCGTCGTCCGGGCGCTGCCGGTGCGCACGGTTGTGCTCGACGGCGAGGCCCTCGCGCTCGACCCCTCGGGTCGCCCGCGGCCGTTCCAGGAGACGTCCGCCCGGAGCGCGACCAGCGACGCGGAGGTTGCCGCCGGCACGGAGCTGCATCCATTCTTCTTCGACGTGCTGCACGTCGACGGCCGCGATCTCCTGGACGCTCCGCTGCTCGAGCGGCTGGCGGTCCTCGACGCCGTCGCCGGCGGGCACCTGGTGGACCGGGTCGTGACCGACGACGTCGTCGTCGCGCAGGCCGCGTTCTCCCGCTGGGTGGCCGCCGGCCAGGAGGGCGTGATCGTCAAGGACGCCGCCGCGCCGTACGACGCGGGCCGGCGCGGCGGCGCGTGGGTCAAGGTGAAGCCGCGGCACACCCTGGACCTCGTGGTGCTCGCCGTCGAGCGGGGGTCCGGACGGCGCAGCGGCCTGCTCTCGAACATCCACCTCGGTGCGCGCGACGCTTCGAGTGGCGGGTTCGTCATGCTCGGCAAGACGTTCAAGGGTATGACGGACGAGATGCTCACGTGGCAGACCCGCCGGTTCGGCGAGCTCGCGGTCGAGGACGACGGGTGGACGGTCCGGCTGCGCCCCGAGCAGGTGGTGGAGGTCGCCTTCGACGGGCTCCAGCGATCCAGCCGTTACCCCGGTGGCTTCGCGCTGCGTTTCGCCCGGGTGCTGCGCTACCTCGACGACAGGTCGGCCGCGGAGGCGGACACGATCGAGACCGTGCGAGCCCTCGCCCAGCCCCGCGAACCCTGAGTGATTGTGGCTCTCCTGACCGATCCGTGGGTCGTTGAGCGTGGCGCTGAGGTGCTTCGCGACGGCACTGAGGTCCCGATGCGTGCGGATTGGGGTTGGCCGACTCTGTTCGCCGATCTCACGCGAGTTCGTCGGTCCGGCCAGATTCCGAGATCGAGGCAACTCTGTCGAATTCCAGGCGCGTCATCCGGCTCGATCACCGACGCGCATACCGACGACCCGCCC
>NZ_DATCNW010000052.1:0-4107 GCF_036565025.1 Pengzhenrongella sp. | reverse complement strand
GCTTCGGTGCCGGGCTTTTGGGAAGAATGTGTGCGTCTGGCGCACCAAACCTTCCCAAAACTGGATCGCTCCCGCTCGGGGCGGGCCCGCACGCAATGGACGTAACTTGAGGTCCACGCAGGCGGGATCCAGAGGAGGATCCCCGCTCGGGGGCGACTGGCAGGGGGGCCTAAGTTGCGACCATTGTGCCTGGCCCGGCCTGCGCGCGCTGCTACCGACCCGGCCAGGCGTAGCCGAACCTGGCGGTGCAGTGCCACAGCCGCTTGAGGATCTGCGGGGCATGGCGACCCGAGCGCGAAGCGTCACCGATGGTGCGGGCGTCCAGCCAGTCGCCCTCGGCGACCGCTCGGCCGGCTCGGACGACCTCCTCCCCGCGGTATTCGCCGTTCTCGGCGAGCACATCGACGTGCAGCCGGAACCCGTGGTGCCAGATCACCGGGAACGGCAGCGCCGCGGCTGTGGCCTCGATCTCGGTGCCTCGGTAGGAGGGGTCCAGCACCAGGGCCTCGATGTCGCGGTCCAGCGGTAGCGGTCCGTGCACCTGTGCCTCGATGTAGTCGTCCAGGACGTCGACCTCGTCGGCCTCGGCCAGGGCGATCAGGGACATATGCGCGGCGGTACCGACGGCCGTGGGCTCGGTGACCGAGTCGGGGTAGCAGAACGTCGTGCGCTCCAGCACATGGGGACGCAGGCGCAGGTGCGACGAGCCGAAGCGCACCGAGCCGCCCGCCGGACGCCCGCGGTGGTTCAGCGAGCCGTACTTGGGTCGGCGGTCGGGCGGGGCGTCGTCGTAGGTGCCGGCGAACATGCGCTGCTCCCACCGCCAGCGGTCCCCGCCGGGGTGAGCGGTCAGGCCTCCGTTGCTGGTGCCCGTCTCGAACTGGGAACGGTAGAGCCCGTCCGCCACCAGATGCTGGAGCAGGGGCACCTCACCGACGACGCGGTCGGGGTGGAAGTGCACGGTCACGCTCAGGCCGGCCTGCACCGGCGGGCCGGACGCAGACCCGGCCACGTGCGCCAGGGCCCGGCGCCAGCTGATCGGCCCCGCCGCCTGGGGGTCGCCATCGTCCTCATTGAGCACCACGGTCCATGATCGCAGCCGCGCGGGCCGGGCACGCCCGGCTGACCACGCGGACAGAGGCCCCCCGGCCAGGACGAGCACGAGGCCGGGCAGAGTCCGTTCGAGCACAACCGGCTCATCCCCGGCGCGAGCGGCTCGCGGTGTTCGCGATCATCGATGTCGCCTGCCACGACGCACAGGGCACACTCACTGGCCTGCCCGTCAGCGAGCAGCTCGGCGGTCCCGACGGCGCCGGGCCTCGGCGTGAGCAACCTGCCGCGAGTGTCACCTCCGCAGGGCTCGGGCCCGCGGAGGTGGCAACTTTCAGGCGGTGAGGACTCCGGTGGTCGCCGCGATTCCGTAGACCGTGTATCCGGAGAGTCCGATGCACAGCACCCACTCACGCTTCGACCCGGCGTTGCCGAGCACCGGCAGTGCGAGGTTCCCGTTGGGCTTCCAGATCCTGGACAGGATGGGGACGTCGTCCAGGAAGTTGGGCGGCTTGGGGACCCAGGGCCACAGCAGCGGCACCCCGCCGGTCGTGATCATGTCGCCGAGCAGATGCACGATGACCCCGACCATGACCGACGTCGGCAGCCAGGTCAGCTCGTGGGGAGCGTACTTCAGGACTGCGAGCACGACCACCGCGGCGCTGACCCACAGCCGCGCGATCCCTTTCGGGGAGATCTTCAGCGCCTTGTTGGCGCACGCGACGAGCGCGAGCAGCATCAGCGCCGAGCCGACCGGAACGTTGCCGAGGTTCGGCAGCACCGCCCACCACCGGCCGAGGAAGATTGTCCCGGCAGTGAAGCCGGCGACCGCGAGGATCGAGTGCATCCCGTGGCGATGCCCGCCCGACGCCGCCCCGGCCGCGGACGAGATGCCCTTCGTGAACATTCCGCCCGACTGGGCGATCGTGGCGCTGGTGTGGTCGACGTCGGGCAGCAGCGCGGCGCCCGCGGTCACGAGGGAGCCGAGCACCACCGACGTGGTCGGGAGCGGCTCGAGGCCGAGCGTGAACGGGACGGTCGCCGTGACCGCGATCCACGCCGCCGCACCGCTGATGGCGTGATGCCCGCCCATCATGAGGCGGCCGCAACGGATTGTGAGGTCGAACTGGGTGCGACGGACCTGCGGTGCGTGGTGATGGAAGGGCCTCTCGGTGCGTGGTCGAGCGAACGTGGGGCCACGCCGGCGCACGCTCTCGACCCAGAACGATCCCATCCCCAGGCGGGGTTGCCGACCACGAACATGCAGGTGGCGGGTTCGCCTAACATGAGCCTTTCCGTCGTTCTCCAGGAGAATCGTGTCGCGTCCAACCGCCGTCCAGCCGTCGAGAATCGCACTCGTGGGAGCCCATGGCTTCGGTGCCTCCTACCTGCCGCGCATCGCCGATCTCGCTGCGGCGGGCCTCGCCGAGCTGTGCGCGGTGGCCGATCCGCGTCCGCCAGAGGCCGGTGACGGCATACCGCCGCACGCACGGCGGTACACGTCCCTCGACGAGCTGCTCGCTCGCGAGGAGACGTCGCCCGACGTCGTCGTGCTCGCCACCCCGCTCCCCACGCACCTGCCGCTCGCCGAGCAGGCGATGCGAGCCGGCTCCGACGTGATGCTCGAGAAGCCCCCCGCGATCTCGCTGGCCGAGCACGCTCGCCTGGTCGCGATCGCCCGGGAGACCGGGCGCCGGTGCCAGGTGGGCTTCCAGACCTTCGGGTCGAACGTGTTCGCGGAGATCGACCGGATCGTGGCGAGTGGGGAGATCGGCGAGGTCACCGCGATCGGCGCGGTCGGGACGTGGGTGCGAACCGCCGGCTACTGGGCGCGTGCGCCCTGGGCGGGGCGGCGCCGGATGGACGGTCTGGACGTCGTCGACGGCGTGGTGACGAACCCGCTTGCCCATGCGGTGGCGACCGCGCTGCGCGTCGGGGGAGTGACCCGCGCGGAGGACGTCGAATCGGTCGAGACGGAGCTCTTCCGGGCGAACGCGATCGAGGCGGACGACACCTCGAGCGTGCGCGTCGTGTCGCGGGACGGGCGCAGCTTCGGGTTCGGCCTCACGCTGTGCGCGCCGGAACATCTTCCGGCGCGGATCCTCGTGCAGGGCACGCACGGGGAGCTGGACCTGTTCTACGAGACGGACCGGATCGTCGTGCGCACGCCTGCCGGGCAGTGGAGTCGGGTGAGTGACCGGACGGACCTGCTCGCCGACCTCCTCGCGGTGCGCGGCGACCCCTCGGCCACCCTGCGGTGCGACGTGCAGGACACGGGTGCGTTCATGCGCGTCCTCGACGCCGTGCGCGCGGCTCCCGAACCGGTGCCGATCGCCTCGTCCTTCGTGACCTGGCACGGTGACGGTGCGCAGCGTCGCCCGGTCGTGGCGGACGTCGAGCTGTGGTGCGAGCGGGCGGCCCGGACCGCGACGACCTTCGGTGCGCTCGGCGCCCCGTTCGCCGCGCCGGCCGACCTGATCGCGAGCGGGGATCAGCGGGATTCGTCGAGCTCCTGGTAGGCCTGCTCGGCGGTCCGCACCTGGGTGGCGCCCTGAGCGACCGCCCATTGCCTGGTGTCCCGATCGACCGCAAGCACGGTCCACCCATGGCCGTCCTCTGTTACGCCGGGCCGACACCGGTTTCGGCTAGCCTCAGCATCGGATGATCGCCATCGATTACGGGGGGCGTTTGATGACCTTCGGGACCCTTGCCATGATCTCGCTGATCGGCATCCTCGGCCCGCTGCTCGCGCTGCCGCGGCGGTGGAACCTGCCGGTCGTTCTCGGTGAGCTGATCGCCGGCATCGTGCTGGGCCCGACGGGGATCAGCGCGCTGGACGCCTCCGAGGGCACGTTCGCCTTCCTGGCCCAGATCGGGTTCGCGCTGGTGATGTTTGTCGCCGGTTCGCACGTCCCCGTTCGTGACCCGCACCTGCGCGCGGCGGCCCGGATCGGGGCGATCCGGGCCGCCGTCGTCGGCGTGAGCGCCGCGCTGCTCGGGGTGGCGCTGGCCGGCGCGTTCGGCACCGGCCACGGCGGGTTGTACGCGGTCCTGATG
>NZ_DATCNW010000051.1:0-10103 GCF_036565025.1 Pengzhenrongella sp. | reverse complement strand
GAGCCCGGCCAGCCCGATCAGGATCGCCAGCGCCGCCACGGACGCCGACACCAGCAAGGCCGGCACAAGGTCCGCCGTCGTCGCGGGGACCCCCGCGATGCTCGCGACCGCGAACACCGCGAACATCGGACCCGCCGGCCGCCACCCCGCCGCGTCCCCGACCAGCGAGGCGACGACCGCGACCGCCGCTGACGCGCCGAGGAGGGCCCACGCGCCCGCGCCGTATGCCCCCACCGCCGTGCCCGCGACGACCGCCAGCACCTGCATCGACGCCGCCGCGAGCTGCGTGCGGACACGTCGCCCGTGCGCATCGGTGCGCCCGAAGATCGCCGTGAACGCGCCGAAGGCGGCATACATCGACCACTCGGTCCGACCCGTCGCCGCAAGCACGGCGAGCGGGATACCCACCGACAGGCCCGCCCGGAGCGCGATCCAGTGGCTCTCGTTGTGCGGCGCGAATCGCACGAGGTCGCGGGGCTTGGGCAGGTGGTGGGCGACGGGCACGGGAGCGGCTTTCGGGTGAGGAGCGGGGGAGACGAAAGGGGAGCGGTCGAGTCTACGGGTGACCGGTCGCCCGGCCGGGTCGCGGACCGGGCACCCGCGGCGCGGCAACCGACGTCGCTGTGAGAGAATCGGACCCGTCAGATGCCCTCTCGATCTGGTCGGTCTGTCCGTCGCAAGGCACACCGTCCCAGGCCAGAGGGCATCTGATTTTCCCCGGGTGTTTCCTCCCCGCGAGCGAGCCGCACGGTCGAGGTAGACCTGCTCCGCCACCACGCCATAGTTTTAACGTCTCATTGGGTATAACTTTGGGTCCCATGAACTGCGGATCCGCCGGGAGACCCGGGGAACGGTGGGCAACAGTAACGGTGCTCCGCGTCGCTGACCTGGCGCGGTGACAGCGCGTGGCGGACCGCGTCGAGGCGAAGTTCGAGAGCCTCCTGGAGGCGGCACCCGATGCGATGGTCGGGGTGGACCAGGCGGGGATGATCCGGTTCGTCAACCGCCAGACCGAGGCCCTGTTCGGGTATGACCGCGCCGAGCTGATCGGCGTGCCGATCGAGACGCTCGTCCCCGAGGCGTCCCGGCACGTGCACCCGGCTCGCCGGGAAGGGTATTTCGCGGATCCGCGGACCCGGTCGATGGGTGCGGGCCTGGACCTGTCCGGTCGTCGCCGGGACGGCACCCAGTTCCCCGTCGATATCAGCCTGTCCACGATCGACACCGAGGACGGCTTGCTGGTCACCGCCGCGGTCCGTGACATCACCGAGCGCAAGAAGCTCGAGGCGAAGTTCGAGAGCCTCCTGGAGGCGGCACCCGATGCGATCCTCAGCAAGACCCTTGAGGGCATCATCACCGCCTGGAATCCGGCCGCCGAACGCCTCTACGGGTACTCCGCGGCCGAGGCCGTGGGCGCGCCGATCTCCTTTCTCCTCCCACCCGGTCGGGTGGACGACATCGCGGAGCTCCTCGCCCGGGTCGGCCGCGGGGAGCGGATCGAGCACCACGAGACCACCCGGATCTGCAAGGACGGGCGGATCGTGGACGTGTCCCTCTCGGTCGCTCCGATCCGGGACTCCCGGGGCGTCCTGATCGGCGCTTCCACGATCGCCCGGGACATCACCGACCGCAAGCGTGCCGAGGAGTCCGCCCGGGCTGCGGCCGAGCGGTCCGAGCACGCCCTGCGGATGGCCGAGGAACGCTTCCATGCCGCATTCGACGACGCCCCGGTCGGCGTCGTGATCACCGACCTGACCGGCAAGTGGCTCCAGGTCAACACGGCCTTCGCGAGGCTCACCGGATACTCCATGGCTCAGCTGCGGCAGATGACTGCGGTGGACCTGCTCTCGCCGGATGACATGGCCGGCCGCAGTGCGTACAAAGCGGAAGTCTTCAACGCCCGTGAATCGCGGGATATATCCAACACGATCCGACACTCCGACGGCCACCTCGTCTGGGTCCATGGGGTCACCGCGCCGATGTACGACGAGGCCGGGACACAGGTGGGGTTCATCTCCCACATCGAAGACGTGACCGCGCGCAGGCAGATGGAAGAGGACCTGCTCTCCGCGGAGCGCCGGTACCGCTCAGCCTTCGAAAGCGCCCCGGTCGGGATGGCGCAGCTCGATCTGGACGGGCGGCTGGTCGAGGTCAACGAAGCGCTGGGCGACCTGCTCGGCTACACCGCGAGCCGGCTGCGCGGGCGCACCACCATCGAGCTGACCCATCCGGACGACGTGGAGCGCACCGTCGATGCGATCGCGCAGCTCGCAGCGGGCGAGCTGACCTCCTTCCACGCCGAACAGCGCTATCGGCACGCCGACGGACATCCGATCTGGGTTGCGCTGTCGATCGCGGCGGTCACCGACAGCCGCGCCCAGGTCCAGCACCTGCTGGCGCACTGCCTCGACATCACCGACCGCAAGCGGTTCGAGGCCGAGCTGGCGCATCTCGCCGACCACGACCCGCTGACCGGGCTGCTCAACCGGCGCGGCTTCGAGGCCGAGCTGGACCGGCAGGCCGCCGACGTCACGCGGTACGGCCCGTCCGGGGCGCTGATCATGCTGGACCTGGACCGCTTCAAGGAGGTCAACGACACCCTCGGGCACCTGACCGGGGATGAGTTGATCGTCTCGATAGGTGAGGTGCTCAAGCGGACCGTCCGCGCCACCGACATCGTGGCGCGTCTCGGTGGCGACGAGTTCGCGATCATCCTGCCGCACGCTCTTCGCGCCGACGCGCAGGCCGTCGCTGACAAGCTCGTGCGCGCGGTTCGCAACCAGGTCACCGTGCTGGGCGGTGACCACCGGCGCGCGGTCACCGCCAGCGCGGGCGTGGCGATGTTCGACGATCCGGGTCTCAGCGGCGAGGGGGTCCTGCTCAACGCGGACCTCGCGATGTACGACGCCAAGAGTGCCGGCCGCAACGGGTACGCCTTCTACAACGGCGTCTCCCCAAAGCACCCTCCCACCAAGGCCCGCCTGGACTGGGTCGAGCGCATCAACGTCGCGCTGGAGCAGGACCTCTTCGAGCTGCACGCCCAGCCGGTGCTCGATCTTCGCACCGGTCGGGTCAGCCGGTACGAGCTGCTGCTGCGCATGCTCGACGACGACGGCGCCATCACCGGTCCCGACGCGTTCCTGCACACTGCCGAGCGAACCGGGTTGATCGGACGCATCGACCGATGGGTCACCGGCCAGGCCATCGACCTGCTCGCGCACCCCGACCTGCCCCCGGACACGGTGCTCGAGGTCAACATCTCCGGGCTGTCCGTGGGCGACGCCGACCTGCTCACCTTCCTCGAGGAGCGGTTCACCGAGTCCAGCGCCGACCCGTCCCGCCTGGTGTTCGAGATCACCGAGACGGCCGCCGTCGGCAACGTCCAGGCCGCGCGCACCTTTGCCAAACGACTCACCGACATCGGCTGTCAGTTCGCCCTCGACGACTTCGGGTCCGGCTTCGGGTCCTTCTACTACCTCAAGCACCTGCTATTCGACTACATCAAGATCGACGGCGAGTTCATCGCCAACTGCATCACCAGCCAGACCGACCAGCTCGTCATCCAGGCCCTGGTCACCATCGCCCACGGCATGAACAAGCAGACCGTCGCCGAGTTCGTCGGCGACGAGGAGACCCTGCGGTTCGTCGCGAGCCAGGGGATCGACTTCGCGCAGGGGTACCACATCGGCAAGCCCGACGTGATCGACGAACTGATCCGCGGCCACGGACGCGGCTCCTCGCCGGACCCCGTGCACACCTGAAGGCAGATGCTCTGCCCCGGGGACCGCACTCGCGTGAATCGATCCTGGCTACCGGGCGCGAGTGCGGTCATTCTGCTGTCTATTCGACGATTTAGACAGCAGAACGGCCGCACTCGCGCGGCAGACAGCAGAACGGCCGCACTCGCGCGAGGCGGGCGGACCTGATCGTCCCGATCGAGGCCGGACTGCTCGACGCGCGCGCGATCCTTGAGCTCGGAGACATCCTGTCCGGTGCCGTCGCCGGACGCACGAACGCCGACCAGCGCACAGTCTTCAAGAGCGCCGGCTCGGCCGACCTCACCCAACCTGGGTGGCAGCGATCAGGTTTGGGAAGGATGTGTGCGCGGGACGCACCGATTCTTCCGGAACTAAAGAGTGTCGACCTCTCACCCGCACTCGCGGGGATCCGGCTCGGTCCGACCCGGACTGGACGGGCGAGGGACGGATCGGCGGGGCCCGACTTCCGATTCCCTCAGATGTGAGGGCCTGACGGGGCGGGGAAGCCGGGGAGGTTATGGGACGAAGCGGTAGCCGATGCCGGGGGCGGTGAGCAGGTGTCGGGGCGCCGAGGGCTGGTCCTCGAGCTTGCGCCGCAGCTGGGCGATGTAGACCCGCAGGTAGTTGGCCTGGTCGAGGTAGGCGGGGCCCCAGATCTCGGTCAGCAGCTTCTCGTGGCCGACGAGCTTGCCCGAGTTGCGCACCAGGATGTCGAGGAAGTGCCATTCGGTCGGGGTGAGCCGCACGTCGGCGCCGTCGCGCGTGACCCGACGCGCGGCGAGGTCGACCGTGAACATGTCGGTCTCGATGATCGGCGCGGTGACGTCCGGCGTCGAGCGCCGCAGCGCGGCGCGGATGCGCGCGAGCAGCTCGTCCATGCCGAACGGCTTGGTGATGTAGTCGTCCGCGCCGGCGTCCAGGGCGTCGACCTTGGCGGACTCGTTGTCCCGCGCGGAGAGCACGATGATCGGCACCGTGCTCCACCCGCGCAGCCCGCGCACGACGTCGATCCCGTCGAGGTCGGGCAGGCCCAGGTCGAGGACGACGACGTCGGGCCGGTTCGAGGCGAGCCGGAGCGCATCGGCCCCGTTGGCGGCCGCCTGGACGTCGAAGTGCCGGGCCCGCAGGTTGATCGTCAGGGCGCGCAGCAGGGTCGCGTCGTCGTCGACCACGAGGATGCGGGTCATGCGTCGGCCAGGGGCAGGCTCAGCGTCATCGTCAGACCGCCGTTCGGTGTGGTGGACGGGCGAAGGGTCGCGCCGATCGCCTCGGCGAAACCCTCGGCGATCGCGAGGCCGAGCCCCACGCCCGAGGTGGACCGGTCGTTGAGCCGCTGGAACGGGGTGAACATGTGCGGCCAGTCCGCCTCGGCGACCCCGGGACCGTCGTCGACCACGGCGAGCTCGAGCCGGTCGGCGACCTGGCGGGCGGTGATCCGCACACCCGACCTCGCGTACCGGCGCGCGTTGTCGACCACGTTGTCGACCACGCGCTCGAGCAGCCCGACGTCGCTGAGGATGAGCGGAAGGTCGTCGGGGACGTCGATCGTGACCTCCGCCGGGACGACGGTGAGCAGGGTCCGCGCGACCACCTCGTCGAGCGCGACCGGTGCGAGCTTCGCGCTGACCCCGCCCGCCTCGAGGCGGCTCATGGCGAGCAGGTTCGCGATCAGGCCGGTGAGCCGGTCGGCGCCCTCCTCGATCGCCTCGAGCAGCTCGCTGCGCTCGGTCGGCGTCCAGTCGACGTCGTCCTGGCGCAGGCTGCTGACCGACGCCTTGATCCCGGCGAGCGGTGTGCGCAGATCGTGCCCGACGGCGGCCAGCAAGGCCGAGCGCGCCCGGTCCACGGCCGCGAGCTCCACGACGCGGGCCGCCTGTTCGGTGAGCTGCTGACCTTCCCAGGCGCGGGCAGCCGTCGAGGCCAGCCTGGTCAGGACCCGCCGGTCCTCGGCGAACAGGGTCGGGCCGTACGCGACGAGCAGCAGGCTGTCGCTCGCGGGCACCGAGATGCTGGGCCGCCCGAACTCCTGCGGCCCGACCCGGGCCACGACGTCGCCGATGTCGCGTTCGACCAGCGCTGCGGACGTCATCCCGAACGTCGCGCGCACCTCGTTCAGGACTCCGTCGAGCGTGATCATCGAGACCGGCTCGGAGGTGAACCGCGAGAGCACCTGGGACTCGAGCCGGCTCCGGGCGGCGTTGGCCTGCTCGCGGGCGGCCAGGTGCACGATCGCGCTGACCACCCCCGCGACGACGGTGAACACGACGAGCTCGATCGCGCTGTCCTGCCGGTCCACCGAGAGCGTGTGGAACGGCGGCACGAGGAACCAGTTCGCGAGCAGGAACGAGAAGGCGGCCGCCAGCGCCCCCGGACCGATCCCGCCGACCGCAGCGGTCAGCACCACGACCATGATGTACAGCATCAGGACGGTGCCCAGCGCGAGCGTGTCGGTAGGAACGGACAGGACCGCGGTGAGCGCGGGCAGGCCGACCAGGGCGATCGCGAGCCCGGTCCAGCGGCGCTTCGCGGGCAGGCGGTTCCCCGCCCGGGGGAGTGTCCGGCCGGAGGTCATGGGGTCAGCGTGGCACAGCGGGCTCCTTCAGTTCGCCGGGCGCGGCCGGGGCCGGGGTCGGGCCCGGGTTGCTCGTGCTCGAAGGGTCGATCATCGGCCGGATCTGAGCGGGGCTCGGGTCGGCCCGCCAGGGCACGCTGGTCACCATCACGCCCGGCTGGAACAACAGGTACGCCTTGAGTCGCAGGGCGCTCTGGTTGTGCAGCGCCTGCTCCCACCAGTGCTCGACGATGTACTCCGGGATGAAGACGGCGACGACGTCGCGCGGGCTCTCGCGGCGGAGCCTGGCGATGTGCTCGAGGGCCGGTCGCGTCATGTCGCGGTACGGCGAGTCGAGCACGGTGAGCGGCACCGGGATGCCGCGCGCGTTCCACTCGTCGATGAGCGCCTTGGTCTCGGCCGGGTTCACGCGCACGGTCAGCGCCGTCAGGGTCGACGGCCGCGTGGCGCGGGCATAGGCGAGTGCGCGCAGCGCGGGAGTCGTCAGGCGCGAGACGAGCACGAACGCGTGCACGCGGCTGGGCAGCGGGACGCCGTCGGCCGGGGGGACCTGCAGGAGGGCGACGCGGTCGTAGTGCCGCTTGACCGAGCGCATCGAGGCGACGACCAGCGGGATGGCGATGACCACGAGGTAGGCGCCGTGCGTGAACTTGGTCAGCAGCACGATGACCAGGACGAGCCCCGTCACGGCCGCTCCGAGCGCGTTCACCGCGCGCGACCGCTTCATCGTGCGACGGGCACCCTCGGAGATCGCGACCGGAATCTTCCGGCTCCAGTGCTTGACCATGCCGGCCTGGCTCAGGGTGAACGAGACGAAGACGCCGATGATGTAGAGCTGGATCAGTCGGGTGGTGCTCGCGTCGAAGGCGACGATCAGCGCGCCGGCGGCGATGGCCAGGATCACGATGCCGTTGCTGAACGCGAGCCGGTCCCCGCGGCGCGAGAACTGGCGCGGCAGGAAGCCGTCCTGCCCGAGGATGGAGGCCAGGATCGGGAAGCCGTTGAACGCCGTGTTCGCCGCCAGGACCAGGACCGCAGCAGTGACCACGGCCGTGAGGAAGAACCCGATGCTGTTCGGCCCGAACACGGCTCCGGCGAGCTGCGCGATGACGGTTCGCTGGACGTAGCCGTCCGGTGCGCCGATCAGGTTCGACGGTTCGGCGGCGACGTGGACCTTCGAGACGAGGGCGAGCACCGTGATCCCGATGAACATGGTCACGGTGAGCGCACCCATGATCGCGAGCGTCGAGGCGGCGTTGCGGCTCTTCGGCTCCTTGAAGCTGGGTACCCCGTTGCTCACGGCCTCCACCCCGGTCAGGGCGGTGCAGCCCGACGCGAAGGAGCGCAGCACGATCGCCGCCATGGCGAGCGGTCCGAAGCTCGCGTGCGACTGGATGCCGATCTGCGCGGACTCCGCCACCGGCGCTTGGGCGAAGAAGAACTGGAAGGCGCCGAGCAGGAGCATCGTGAACACGCATGCGATGAAGCCGTAGGTCGGGATCGCGAAGATCGTGCCGGACTCCTTGGTGCCCCGCAGGTTCATCACCGCGAGCAGCGCGACCAGCGCCAAGGACAGACTCACCGAGTGCGGGGCCAGGGCCGGCACCGCCGAAACGATGTTCGCGACCCCGGCCGCCACCGAGACCGCGACCGTCAGCACGTAGTCCACCAGCAGCGCGGAGGCGGCGATGAGCGCAGCGTTGGTGCCGAGGTTCGCCCGGCTCACCGCGTAGGCCCCGCCCCCGCCGGGATACGCGTGACACGTCTGCCGGTAGGAGGCCACGACCACGATGAGCAGCAGCACGACGGCGGCCGCGACCCACGGCACGAAGTGCAGCAGTCCCAGGCCACCCACGCTGAGCATGAGCAGGATCTCCTCGGTCGCGTAGGCGTTGGAGGAGAGCGGGTCGCTGCAGAAGACGGGTAGGGCGATCTTCTTCGGCAGCAGCGTCTCGCCCATCCGGGCGGAGCTGATCGGACGTCCGACGAGCAGACGCTTGGGGATACCCAGCACAGGAGCCATGTCTTCAGCCAACCCTCGCCCGCGCGAGCCGACCGCGATCTTGACGTCTTCCTAAGGTCGCGCGCGGCAACCCTGACGCGATCTTGACGCAGGGAACCGGGCGCGGGCGTCGGTGCGGTGCTCGGCGCGGACCCCGCCGGCGGCGGGGACAGGACCTGCCGCCCTTCGACTCGCCGGGCGCAAAATGTTGTCACCGATTACCCTGCCGCTCATCGTATGCTAGGTGTACCGTCGCCTTACCGGTTGACGACCGAATCGATGTGGGGGCATCGGGGGTCAATGTTGCAAGAGCGCGTCCGCTCTCGCTGATACTTCCTTCAGCTGCGTCGATACGGCCTCGCCCGGGTATCGACGATTCGAATCTTTCGGGCGAATCTTTGTTCTGCGGGTGGGCCTGCTTGTCGAAGACGACGAGCGCCCGCCGATGTGCGCAGTCGTCGGCGCGGCCAGGTGCCCGTGCCTCCCTTGTCCGATGAGCCGGCGACGTGCCGCCGGACGCGATCGCCTCGCGCCGGAGCTCATCAGCCGTTGTCGCAGCCCACGCCGATCTAACCCTTGACGAGCATGAAGGAGCCCCGATGAGCATCATGACCGAGCAGAAGTACGTCGTCCGCTTGTCCATCCAGGCCACCGCGACGGATGCCTCCGATGCGGTCCAGGACGTGCTGGACCAGGTGTTGCACGGTGGCCTGGAGAACTTCACGTACAGCGTCGAGGAGGTCGGCGCAGCGGAGCAGCCCTTCGAACTTCCCACGCACCACGGCGACGTCAAGGCCTTGGCGCACGCCTGGGGTGTACCGGAGAACTGCGTGGACTCGAGTTTTCGCGGAGAGTTCCTCGGCTGACGTTCATTGTGCTTTGCATCACTCGCGGGAGTACGCCATTCACCGATGATCGGCCCACCGCCGGTCATAGACTCGAGGAAGGATCTGCGCAACGGCGCGCAGGTCTTCACAGGGGGCAAAACATGGCTGTAGATCTCTATCGGGCACAACGTGTCACCGGATATGTCGACCTCGACCATCTGCTGGGTGCGAGCGACTTCCTGCCGACGCAGCGCGCTCCGGAGTCCGGCCCGTTCCGGCGGAAGTTCTCCATTGAACGATTCGAGGCGATCGAGCGCTGGATCAACGCACATTCCGCCAAGGTTCGCCGAGACCGGCAGGCGTGGCGTCCGACCGGGCCGGCCCAGGGCTCGCGCCCGTAGCTGGGCGACCGGCCCGGGGCACGAGCCCCGGGCGAACCCCGCTCGAACCCTATGCGGCGGCGATCCGGCCGATGCGAACGCGCCACACCTCCGGCCCCTCCTCGAGGTAGTCCCAGGTGAACTCGCCGGTGTTCTCCGCCTCGAGCTGGTAGCGCAGCGGCTTCGGGTCATGGTCGTTGACCAGCACGAACGCGGTGTGTACCGGCAGGCTCGCGAACGTCCCGAAGATCAGCTCGTGCCGGATCCGGGGGATCTCGGTCCGGACATCGACGACGGCGTCGGCGGTGGGTGTGGGCTCGGCGGGCATGGTGGGTTCCTCTCGGTGGGGCAGGGCTGACTCGAGCGCTTGCTCGAGCCGCGCCGCGTGATGCATGGTGCCGTCCAGCCGCTGGGCCGCGGCGGGGTGGTCGTGGCGCAGCAGGACCCAGCCGTCCGCCGCGAGGCGGCCGGCTCGCTGAGGCAGACCTGCGGTGGCGAGATCGCGGCAGGCGCGCGCGAGGACTCGCGTCAGCCCGTCGACGAGCTCGTCGACGACGAGCTCGT
>NZ_DATCNW010000050.1:0-40208 GCF_036565025.1 Pengzhenrongella sp. | reverse complement strand
CGTCCTATAGGACGTCAACGCTCGGACGTTGCGGTTTCCGGGGCACTTCCTGGGCGGCGGGACCCCTCGCGGCGTTCGCGCCGATGCGCTTGCGGGCCTGGTCGCGGTCGTCGTGGGGCAGGGCGTCGGCGACCAGGAGTCGCGGGAGCAGGTCCGGTTGCGTGGTGAACGCGCGGAAGCTGAGCGCAATGCTCACGTCGTGGTCCGGCCGGAAGACGACCTCGACCGTGTCGCCCGCGCGGATCTCGCCCGGCTCGATCACGCGCAGGTACGCGCCGGGCACCGCGGCCTGGGTGAACCGCTTGATCCAGCCGGCGAGCTCCAGCCAGCCCTGGAACGTGCCGCAGGGGATCCGCGGGCAGGACACCTCCAGCACGACGTCGGGCCCGATCCGCCAGCGCTCGCCGATCAGCGCGCCGGTGACGTCGATGCCGGACGTCGTGAGGTTCTCCCCGAACGTGCCGCTCGGCAACGGCCGGCCGAGCTCGGTCTCCCAGCGATCGAGGTCCTCGCGCGCGTAGGCGTAGACCGCCTGGTCGGTGCCGCCGTGGTGCGCGACGTCGTACACCCTGTCTCCCGCGAGCCCGACCGCGCCGGTGCCCTTGGGCCCCGGCGCGGTCACGGCGACCGGCCCGTCGACCGGGCGCTTGTCGATGCCGGTCGCGGTGAGGCCCTTCCACGGGTTCGTGCGGACCTTGCCGATGTTGACCGAGAGCAGGTGCATGCGACGACAGTACGATCCCAGCGCGCGCTGACACGACAGATTTGCACCTCAGGGGTCGAGGCCACGCTCCCGGGATCCCGCGACTTTCGGCGGGCCCCGGAGTCGGCCCGAAGCCCGATCCGGCCGCCGCGCGGCACTCATGAACGACGAGGTCCTGCGCCGTCGAACACGAGGACTACGCAGGGTCCACCCGCTCGGTGCAGTCGGGTGAGGCGCGCCCGGGTCTGGTCGGAGTCGAGCTCGTCGGCGTGCCACTGTTCGATGACCGACATGCCGCAGGCCCGGAGCAACGGTGCCAGGTCCACGTCGGCGACTCGCTGACCGCCCGTGGTGGCCTGGATCCCGTTCACCAGCACGACGACCACGACGGGAAGCCCGCTGGCGGCCACGTCGATCACGGCGGGGAGCCCGCTGTGCAGCAGCCCGAAGTCACCGATCACGGCGAGCGCGTGTCTTCCGGAGCGTGCCGCGTCACCGGCTACCGTGACGGCTGAACCCACCGCCAGCGCGGCATCTGCGCCGTCGTACGGCGGATAGCACAGCCGGACCGACGACCCGACGTCCGTCGCGACGAATGCCCCCTGTTTCCGCAGCGCGGTCACGGCCTCGAACAGCGCGGCGTACCGCTGCGGGGGTGGCCGGGTCTCGGCCTCGGGAGCTGGGTTCTGCGCCCGCTGTCCGGCGAGCGCCAGGTCGACGTCGTCGGTCGAGAGGGCACCGTGCCGGGCGAGGTGCCCCGAGAGGCGGCCGATGATCGACGACGCACCGCCGACCCTGCCGCGCAGCAGCGATTCCACCAGGGGCTCGGAGTCCTCGATGACCAACGTCGTCACGTGCCGTCTCGCGAAGGCGACCAGGGGGCCGGGATCCCGCGCGTGGGCGCGGACCAGCATGGTGCAGATCTCGCGATCGCGAACGGTCGCGTAGGCATCCCCGACGGTGATCACGGCATCGCCGCAGAATTCCGAGGTGCAGGCGGACGGCTGGTCCGTGGCAACGGAGATGAACTCGTTCGCGAGGTCGTGGGCCGATCCGGTCACGGTGCCTCCGCAGTCGAGTGTCGGAAGAATCCGCGCAGCGCGCCTGCGGATCCGAGGGGCCAAGTCGGACAAATGGGATGACCTGTGTCAGGCGAGGCTACGGATCATCGCATTCTGCGACCCCTGCCATCGGGGGTGAAATCGCTGGCCCGCCGCCTGCTGGACAATCACCAGGCAGGCGTTGGGGAGGTGAAATCGCGCGTGGGTGCGGTGACCTCGCCGTCGTGCTCGCCGCCTCACCGAGGCGCGGCCGCCGAGATCGGGGCCTCGTCCGAGCCAACCTCGTCGCGCTTGGGTGCGCGCACCTCGACGTAGGCCGCGGCGACGACCAGCACGCACGCGGCCGTCAGAAACGCGGTGCCGGTGGCGTGCACGAACGACTGCTTGGCGACGGCGACGAGGGTGGCTCCCGCGGGGCCGAACTTCTCGAGTTGGCCGGTGCCGAGGGAGACGAACGAGACGGAGGACTCGACGCGTTCGACGACGGCGGTCGGCAGCCCGGCCAGGGCGCCGCCCAGGCCGGTGCGGTAGCCCGAGCTCAGGATGGTGCCGAGGACCGCGATGCCCAGCGCGCTGCCCAGCTCGCGCGAGGTGTCGTTCACCGCGGACGCGACGCCCTGCTTCGACTGCGGCAGCGAGGACACGATGGCGGTCGTGGACGGCGTGCCGGCCAGGCCCATCCCGGCGGCGAACAGCGCGAGGCCGAGCGCGAGGTGCCAGTAGACGAAATCGACGTCGAGCGTGGTGAGCACGAGCATGCCCGTCGCGCTGAGCGTGAGGCCGACGGCGACCACCCGGTTGATGCCGAACCGGTCGGCGATGCGGGGTGCGGTGCGGGCCAACGGGATGAGCACGACGGGCAGCGGCAGCAGGGCGAGGGCCGACTGCAACGGGGACAGGCCGGCGACGTACTGCAGGTACTGCAGGACGATGAAGAACAGCCCGAAGCTGGCGAAGAACTGCGCGGTGAGCGCGAGGGAGCCGGTGCCGAAGCCGCGCAGCGCGAACAGGCGCACGTCGAGCATGGGCTCGGGGTTGCGCAGCTCCCACAGCACGAAGGACGTGAGCGAGACCGCGCTGAGCGCGAAGGCGCCGATCGTGAGCGGGTCGGACCAGCCGCGCTCGGGGCCCTCGATGATCGCGTACACCAGGGCGACCAGGCCGACCAGCGTGGTCAGCGCGCCGAGGGGGTCGAGCCGCGGCGGGTGGGCGTCGCGCGAGGACGGGATGACGACGATCGTCCCGATCAGCGCGAGCACCGCGAGGGTGACGTTGAGCCCGAAGAACGAGTTCCACGCGAAGAACTCGAGCAGGATCCCCGAGCCGAACAGGCCGATCACCGCGCCACCGCCGGCCACCCCGACCCAGACGCCGACCGCGCGGCCGCGCTCCGCGGGTGGGAAGGAGGTCGTGATGATCGACAGGGTGACCGGCATGACGGCGGCCGCGCCGATCCCCATCGCCGCGCGCAGCCAGATGAGGGTCCCCGGGGAGGTCACGAACATGGCCGCGCAGGCCGCGGCGCCGAAGATCATCAGTCCCGCGAGCAGCACGCGCTTGCGGCCGTAGCGGTCGCCGAGGGCGCCCGCCGGGAGCAGCAGCCCGACGAAGACGAGCGTGTACGCGTCCACGATCCAGGTCACCTGGGTCTGGGAGGCCCCGGTGTCGATCGCAAGGTCGGGCAGCGCGACGTTCAGGCCGCTCACCGCGGAGACGACCATCATCAGGGCCAGTGCGATGACCCCGAGCAGGGCGCTGCGCCGACGAGGGGACAGGGTGGGTGCGGAGTCGGACATCGGATATCCTCAGGTTCGGAATTCTGGACGTGATGAATTCTGTGCTTATGGAATAGTGGCTGTCAAGAGGCGATCGGAGACAGGTGATGGTGGTGCGCGCGCACTCAGGCAGGCGACCCGGCGAGAGCGGCACGCGAGAGGCGATCCTGGCGGCCGCGCGCCGTCAGTTCGCCGAGCTCGGCTACGACCGCACCTCGATGCGGCAGGTCGCCCTCGAGGCGGGCGTCGACCCGACGCTGGTCAGCCACTTCCATGGCACCAAGCAGCAGCTTTTTCTCGAGGTCGTCGAGCTGCCGTTCCAGCCGGCCGACGTCCTGCCCGCGCTCCTGACGGGCGACCGGGACGACGCCGGGGCGCGACTGGCCCACTTCGCCATCGGCGTGTTCGAGTCGGAGCAGGGCAGGAGTCGGGTCGTCAGCCTCGTCCGGGCCGCCGCCTCCGAGCCCGAGGCCGCGCGCCTGGTCCGCGACCTGCTGACCCGCGAGGTGCTCACGCCGATCGCGGAGGGCATCGGCTCCGACGACGCCGCCTACCGGGCGTCGCTGGTGATGTCGCAGATCGTCGGGCTGATCATGGCCCGCTACATCGTCGAGGTGGAGCCGCTGGCGTCGCGCGACGCCTCAGTCATCGCGGACGCCATCGCGCCGACCCTGCAGCGCTACCTGACGGGCGACCTCACCTGATCGGCGTCGTCGAACCGCACGGCCTACTCACGGGAGGTCGGCGCCGCCGGACGCGGTGAACAGGTGCAGGGTCATCGCCGCGAGCTCCGCCTCGATGGCCGCCGGGTCGGGCGCGATCGCGGTCCGGAACGCGCGAGCCGAGAGCAGGGAGAGCAGCCACCAGGAGCCCGCGACCGGGTCGAGGTCGGCGCCGATGTCGCCCGCGGCCTGCCCGCGGGTCAGCACGTCGGCCAGGCCGTCGGCCACCTGCTGGATCGCGCGCCGGGCGGCCTCGCCGACGTCGGGATCGGCGGTCAGGCCGGAGGCCTCGGCGAACAGGGCCCCGAGCGATCCCGGCGCGTGCAGTTCGACGATGTGCGCGGGAGACAGGGCCAGTGCCAGCAGCTCGGACACCGAACCGCCGTGCGAGATCGCCGCGGCGAGCACGCCGTTCGCCGTCGTGGCGAGCCGGTCGAGCACCGCGCGGAACAGCGCGGCCTTGGTGCCGAAGTTCTGGAAGATCACCGGCTCGCTCACGCCGAGGCGCTCGGCGATCGTGGAGACCTTCCCGCGCCGGTAGCCGTGCTCGGCGAAGACCTTCGTCGCGGCACGGAGGATCGACTCGCGCCGCTGGTCGGCGCTCATCCGGACCCGCGCGGTGGTCGTCTCGGGCTGCGTCACCCCTGCAGCGTAGTTGCTCTTGCGCGAATCGCTTAGTCGTGACTAAGTTAGCGTTACTTAGCCGCAGCTAAGCAAGGAGGAATGATGGGACTCGTCGAGTTCTTGCACGGTGATCCACAGCCCACGACCCGCGGATCGATCATCGGTCCGGCGCGCGCGTACGAGGTGTTCAGCACGCTCGTCTTCGCGGGCCGACGACGTCGGGTCTTCACCCGGCTGGTCGCGCTCAGCGGCGCCCGCCCGGGGGACCGCGTGCTCGACGTCGGCTGCGGGCCCGGCTACCTGACCCGGCTCGCCGCCGACGCGGTGCGCCCCGGTGGTGCGGCGGTCGGCATCGACCCGTCGCCCTCGGTCATTCGCTATGCCCAGCAGGCCGCCGTCGGGAGGGCCGACTGCTCGTTCGACCTCGGGGTGGCCGAGGCGCTCGATGCCCGCGACGGCACGTTCGACGTCGTGCTGTCCAGCCTGATGGTCCACCACCTGCCCGAGGACCTGCGGGCCCAGGCGTTCTCGGAGATGTTCCGGGTGCTCCGCCCCGGCGGCCGGCTCCTGGTGGCCGACTTCCGCCCGCCGACGAGCCGGATAGGACGCCATCTCTTCGGGGCCGTGACCGGCCCGGAGATGCAGCGCAACCCGATCGATCGCCTCGAGCCGCTGGTGCGGGGCGCAGGTTTCACGGTGGGTGCCCGAGGTGACCTGCGCCCGTTCCTGCACTACGTCCAGGGAACTCGCCCGGCACCGAGCGCGTCCCGCGACAGCCGTGCCTGACGACGCCCCAAGAGCCGCAACGTCCGAGCGTTGACGTCCTATAGGACGTCAACGCTCGGACGTTGCGGTGGAACCTAGGAACTGACGGTCGGGGGGATGTTCTGGTTCTTGCGGAAGAGGTTCGTGGGGTCGTACCTCGCCTTGGTCGCGGCCAGCCGGTCCCACGTCGACTTCGGATAGGCGGCGCGGATGCGCTCGGGGCCCTCCTCGGCGAGGAAGTTGACGTACACCCCGTCGTCGCCCTGGTTGAGCGCGCGGGCGAACTCCTCGACCCAGGCCCCGCGCACCTCGCGGTCGGCCGGCGCGTCGTAGAACGCGGCCAGATTGACCATGATCGGGCTGGTGCGGTGCGCGTAGGCCGTCGCGTCGGCCGGCACGCGCGCCACCGCGCCGCCGAGGACGCGCACCTGGGCCGCCCGCAGCGACGCGTCGGACGCCGCCAGGTGCTCGATGATCACCGCGGCCTCCGGAAGGCCGATCGAGCTCAGGAACATGTTCCGGGACGCGGCGGTCGGGTGGTAGTCGGGGTCCTCGGGCGGATAGATGTCGGGATACGGCATGGCGTGGACCAGGTTGGCGAGCGGCTCGGCCAGGTCGCAGAACGGCTGCAGCGCGTGCAGCCCGTCCGCCTCCGCCCCGGCGTAGCAGATCACCGCCATGATCACGAGGCTGCCGTGGTGCTCCGCGGCGACGAACGGCATCGGCGGGCAGTTCATCACGTTGGCGATCGTCGTCAGCTCCTCGGGGGCCGCCGCGGCAGCCGCGACGAAGCCCGCGAGGGTCTGCGCGGTGGCCAGCAGGACGAGCAGGCCGCCGACGACGCCGTCGAGAGTGTGCAGGGCGAACTGGAAGCGGACCGCGACGCCGAAGTTGCCCCCGCCCCCGCGGATCGCCCAGAACAGGTCCGGGTGGGAGGTCTCGTCGACGCGGAGCAGCTCGCCGTCGGCGGTCACGATCTCGGCCGCGAGCAGGCTGTCGATGGTCAGGCCGTGCTTGCGGGCCAGCAGCCCGACGCCGCCGCCGAGCGTCAGCCCGCCGACGCCGACCGATCCGGTGTCACCGAAACCGGTCGCGAGACCGTGCTCGGCCGCGGCGACCGTGTACTCGGCGGCGGTGATGCCGGCGCCCGCCCACGCGGTGCGGCCTGCGGTGTCGATCTCGAACGAGCTCAGGTCCCGCAGATCCAGCAGGATCCCGCCGTCGGTGGTGCTGTGCCCCGCGCCGCTGTGGCCCCCGCTGCGCACCGCGAGCTCGAGCCCGGTCTGGCGGGCCAGCGCGATGACCTGCGCGACGTCGTCGGCGTCGCCGGCACGGACGATCACCGCCGGTCGCCCGTCGAAGCCGCCGGTCACGACCGTGCGCGCCTCGTCGTATCCCGCGTCGCCGGGGCCGAGCACCCGGCGGTTGAACCGGGAGCGGAGATCGATCAGGGACTCTGGGCTGAAGGCGGGCGTTGGTGACATTGGCTCACTCCTCGTGCTGACTGGTGACAGACCCCACGAGGATCTACCCGTTCGGGCGGGCCTGTCGATGTCGGGCCGACGAACGCCCCGCCCCGGGCCAGCGACGCCCCGGGCTGGCGAACGCCCGCCCAGGCCCGGTGGCCGGCCGTCGGCCCCGAGCGGCCGGCCTTCAGCCGCCGTCGGGCTCCTGCAGCGCGAAGTCCTGGATCGCCACTACCGCAGCGCCCCGCGCCCACCGGGTGAAGTCGCCCGGGCTCACCACGACGTCGACCTTCGAGGCCAGCGGCTCGCGGTCGGCCGCGATCCCCTCGTCGACCGCGGCGCGCGTCGCACCGACGAGCGCGACGCCTTCGCCGGTCAGCACGATCCGGTCCACCATCGTGAGGTTGGCCACCGCCGCGATGAGCCGCCCCAGGCCGTGACCCGCATCGGTGAGCAGGCGCGCGGCGACGGGGTGGTCCGCCGCCCCGAGCTCGAGCAGCTCCTCCCAGCCGACCGGGCGGGCCAGCGCCGCGGATGCCTGGGCGGTGAGCCCGCCGATCGTCAGCGCCGCCGTCGCGCACCCGCGGTGGCCCTGGTCGCACAGCGCCCCGCCCGCGCCGAGCGGGTAGTGACCGATCAGCCCGATCCCCATGTCGGAGTGGTTGACCAGCTGGTCATGGACGACCAGCGCGTAGCCCACGCCCGCCCCGAGCGTGATCACGGCGAAGTTCGCCAGGCCCTTCCCGACGCCGAACCAGTGCTCGGCCGCGGTGAGCGCGGCCACGTCGTTCGCGACCACCGTCGGGATCCCGGTGCGGGCGGCAACCAGGTCGCCGAGCGGGACGTCGTGCCAGTCGAGGAACGGGGCACGCGTGACGCTCGCGCCGTCGGGGGAGTGCCCGCCGAGGCTGATCCCGAGCCCGGTCGCCGTCGGCTGCCCGGCGCCGACCTGGGCGGTGAGCGCGGCGATCACCTCGACGACGTCGCGCGGGTCGTGGCCGGGCAGCGAGGCGCTGCCGGTGGCGAGCACGGTTCCCCGCAGGTCCGTCAGCACCGCGTGCGCCGCGTCGCCGGTGAGCTTGACGCCGAGGAAATGGTGCGAGGCCGGCACGACGTCGAGCGGCTGGGTCGGGCGGCCGGACACCGGGTCGGTGCGCGGGGCCACCTCGACCAGCAGTCCACCGGCGAGCAGGGGCCGCGTGAGGCGGGTCAGGCTCGCCTGCGAGAGGTCGAGGCGTCGGGCCAGCTCGCTGCGGGACAGCGGTCCGTGCCGCAGGATCTCGAGCGCGACGTGGTGCGTCGAGCCGCCCGCGGGGGACCAGTTGGGGCGAAGCACGGGCACCTCTCCTCTTGAGCCTGGCCGAGCCGTCGATGGTACCGATCGGGCCATCAGGCTTCCATGTCAAATCCTAGGATGCCAGAAAGTTTGCAAGAACGGGCGCACTACCCGCCGGTTGACACTGTGAGGCTTTCGGCGCGAAACTCTTAGCTGTACCGCAAGCCACACGACACCACGCACCCACGGTGCGACGAAAGACAAGGGAGTCGCAAATGCCGACGCCGCTGCACGCCCCGATCCTGCACCTGCGATCGGGGGGCACCAGCGTCGTCGTCGACGCCCGTGGAACCGGTCTGCCGAGCATCGCGCACTGGGGCGTCGACCTCGGCGACCTGCCCGCGGAGGCCCTCGCGGCGCTCGTCGACGCCCAGGCACCGCAGCGCGTCTCGGGCAGCACCGACGACACACCGCCGTTCAGCCTGCTGCCCGAGCAGTCGCGCGGCTGGCTCGGCACGCCCGGGCTCACCGGGCACCGCGCCGGGGCCGACTTCTCGGTCCTGCTCGCCGTGACCGACCTGCGGCTCACCTCCGGCGAGGCGCCGCGCCTGGTCGTCGAGGCGGCCGACGACGTCGCGGGCGTTGCGGTGACGCTCGAGCTCGAGCTCACGGCGTCGGGCCTGGTGCGCCAGCGCGCGACGGTCCGCAACGTCGGGGTCGGAACCTTCGAGCTGACCGGGGTCCTCGCGACGTTCCCGGTCCCCGAGCACGCCACCGAGCTGCTCGACCTGACCGGACGGCACATGCGCGAGCGGTCCCCGCAGCGCCGGCCGTGGCACGACGGCACCCACCTGCGCGAGAGCCGGCGCGGGCGCCCGGGCGCGGACTCGACGCTGCTGCTCGTGGCCGGCGAGGACGGTTTCGGTGCGCGCGGCGGACACGTCTGGGGCGTGCACCTCGCCTGGAGCGGTAACCAGCGCCTGCTCGCCGAGCGCACCGTCGCGAACGTCTCGTTCCTCGCCGCGGGCGAGCTGCTGCTCGCCGGCGAATCCCCGCTCGCTCCCGGGGAGTCCTACGAGTCGCCCTGGGTTTTCGGCTCCCACGGCGACGGGCTCGACGAGCTCGCGAGCCGCTTCCACAGCTACCTCCGCGCCCGCACGGACCACCCGAGCTCGCCGCGCCCGGTCACCATGAACGTCTGGGAGGCGGTCTACTTCGACCACGACCTCAGCCGGCTGACCTCGATCGCGGACGTCGCCGCGAGCGTCGGCGTCGAGCGGTACGTGCTCGACGACGGCTGGTTCCGGCACCGCCGCGACGACACCGCGGGCCTCGGCGACTGGTACGTCGACGAGGTCGTCTGGCCGAACGGCCTCAAGCCGCTCATCTCGCACGTGCGCGGCCTCGGGATGGAGTTCGGCCTCTGGGTCGAGCCCGAGATGGTCAACCCCGACTCCGACCTCGCGCGCGCCCACCCGGACTGGATCCTCGCGACCGGCGGGCGCACCCCGCCCAGCGCGCGGTTCCAGCAGGTCCTGGACCTCGGGCGCCCCGAGGCGTTCGCGTACATCCTCGAGCGGCTCGACGCGCTGCTCACCGACAACGATGTCGCCTACCTCAAGTGGGACCACAACCGCGACCTCATCGACGCGGGGCACGGCCCGCGCGGCGTGCCGGGGGTCCGACGGCAGACCCTCGCGCTCTACGAGCTGCTCCTCGAGCTTCGGCGCCGGCACCCCCGGGTCGAGATCGAGACGTGTGCGTCGGGCGGCGCCCGGGTGGACCTCGGCATCCTCGAGCTCACCCAGCGCATCTGGGCGAGCGACTGCATCGATCCCCTCGAGCGCGAGCAGATCCAGCGCTGGACCGAGCTCCTGGTGCCGCCCGAGCTGATCGGCGCGCACGTCGGAAGCCCCGTCTCGCACACCACCGGACGGACGGCCAGCCTCGACTTCCGCGCCGCGTCGGCGTTCTTCGGGCACCTCGGGGTTGAGTGGGATGTCACGACCGCGAACGACGCCGAGCGGGCCCGGCTCGCCGAGTGGATCGCGGCCCACAAGGACCACCGCGCGCTGCTGCACTCGGGCGCCGTCGTGCACGCCGACCACCCGGACCCCGCCCTGCGGATCCGCGGGGTGGTGGCCGACGACGGCGCGGAGGCGATCTTCTCGATCACCCAGCTCGCGACGAGCGTGCGCTACCCGACCGGGCTGGTCACCCTGCCCGGTCTGGACGCCGGCGCGCTGTACGACGTGCGCCCGCTCGCGCCGGGGGACCGGGTCGAGGGCAACGGCCAGACGCCGCTGCCGTGGTGGGCGGCGGGCATCCGCACGACCGGCCGCGCGCTCGCCGTCGTCGGCGTGCGGGCACCGGTCCTGTTCCCCGAGCGCAGCGTCCTGCTGCACGCCCGCCGGGTCGAGCCCGCCTAGGCACGAACCAGACCGATCTGACCCGACGCGACCGCGCGCCGTTCGCAGCTCACCCCTGAAAGGCCTCCCATGCAAAGACGCACCGCACGCATAGGCGCGTGCCTCGTCGCCCTGCTCGCCACGGCATCCCTCGTCGGGTGCGCGCCCGACGACAGCCGCACGACGATCACGTTCTTCCAGTTCAAGCCGGAGGCGGTGACCTACTTCCAGGGGCTCGCGTCGGAGTTCGAGAAGCAGAACCCCGACATCCACGTGGTCGTGCAGAACGTCCCGGACCCCGAGACCGCACTGCGCACCCGCCTGGTGAAGAACGACGTCCCGGACGTGATGACCCTCAACGGCAACGGCACGTTCGGTGAGCTGGCCTCGGCCGGGATCTTCGCCGACTTCGCCCACCAGCCGGTGCTCGACGACGTCAAGCCGGGCTACGTCGACGTCCTGAAGAACCTCGGAGCCGCCAAGCCCGGCGAGGTGAACGGCATCCCGTTCGCCGCCAACGCGAGCGGGGTCCTGTACAACGAGAAGATCTTCGCCGAGCACGACGTGTTGGTGCCCCGGACGTTCGACGAGCTCGTCGCCGCCGCCAAGACGTTCAAGAAGGCCGGCGTCACGCCGTTCTACGGCATGCTCAAGGACGCGTGGACCGCCCAGTCCCCGCTGGCCCCGCTGACGGCACAGACCACGCCGGCGAACTTCTTCCCCGAGCGGTTCGCGGACAAGGCGACGTTCGGGAACGGTTGGCGCACCGCGGCCGACGAGCTCTCGACGCTCTACGACTACACGCAGCCGGACCCCGCGGCCTTCGGCTACGAGGAGGGCACCCGCGCATTCGCGCAGGGTGACTCGGCCATGCTGCTGCTCGGGAGCTACGCCGTGCCGCAGATCCGCACCTTCAAGCCGAAGTTCACGGTCGGCAGCTTCGCGCTGCCGGCGACGAACGACCCGAAGAAGACCACGCTCGTGTCCGGCATCGACGTGCTGCTCACCGCCTCGGCGAAGGGCGCGCACCCCAAGGAGTCGCAGCGTTTCATCGACTTCCTGATGGCGCCCGACGTCGTCCAGAAGTACGCCGAGGACCAGGTCGCCATCCCCGTGCTGAAGGACCAGAAGAACACCGACCCTGCCCTGGCCGGGGTGCAGAAGTACCTCGACGAGGAGCGCATCGTGGGCTTTACCGACCACCAGTTCATCCCGGCGATCCCGCTGGCGGCGCTGCTCCAGCAGTTCCTCGTCGACCGCAACACGGACAAGTTCCTGGGTGCCCTCGACGAGACCTGGGACCAGGTGGCCAAGCGCCGCACCTGGGGCCTCGGGGCGGTGGCGTCCTGATGGCGACCACGACGACGACCACGACGACGCCGGCACCCACCAAGGCGGCCTCGCCGCCCAAGGGTGCTCGCCGCAAGAGCGGGGCCGGCACGGCTAAGGCGTTCTACTGGATGGTCCTGCCGGCCTTCGTCCTGTTCCTCGTGTTCCACACGCTTCCGGTGCTGCAGGGGATCTTCTACAGCTTCACGGACTCGCCCGGCTACGGGAAGTGGAACTTCGTCGGGCTGTCCAACTACATCGCGCTGTTCAGCGACGACCGGGTGCTGGCCGCGTACCTGTTCACCTTCAAGTTCGCGATCCTCGCCACGGTCCTGGTGAACGCGTTCGCCCTGGCGATCGCCGTCGCGCTGAACGGCCGGATCAAGTGGAAGAACACCCTGCGCGGGGTCTACTTCATCCCCAACATCCTGGCCATCCTGGTGATCGGGTACGTCTTCCAGTACCTCTTCTCCGGGACGCTGCCGGCGATCGGCGCGGCGCTGGGGATCGACCGGCTGTCCACCTCGATCCTCGCTGACCCGAAGCTCGCGTGGGTAGGGATCCTCGTCCTTGGTGTCTGGCAGGCGACGGCGTTCAACATCATCATCTATCTCGCCGGGCTGCAGACCGTTCCGGCCGAGCTCTACGAGGCGGCGGCGCTCGACGGCGCCGGTCCGTGGCGCCAGTTCCGCAGCATCACGTTCCCGATGATCGCGTCGTTCTTCACCATCAACATGGTGCTCGCGCTCAAGGGCTTCATGCAGGTCTTCGACCACATCATCCCGCTGACCAACGGCGGGCCGGGCACCTCGACGGAGTCCGTGAGCGTCCTGATCTACAAGGGCGGTTTCCAGGGCGGGGAGTACGGCTACCAGCTCGCCAACGCCGTGATCTTCATGATCGTCATCGTGGCGTTCGCGCTCTTCCAGCTCCGAGTCCTTCAGCGTCGAGAGGTGTCCGCGTCATGACCGCCACCAGTGTCGTTACCACAGCTCCGCACAAGGTCCGCGAGACCCGCAAGGCCCGCAAGCGGCGCGAGGGGTCCGAGGGCATCAAGATCAACTGGTGGCTCACCAGCCTGCTGATCGTGCTGTCCCTCACGATCGCCATCCCGCTCTACTTCGCCGTGGTCACGGCGCTGAAGACACCCGACCAGCTCGGTGGCACCGGCTTCGCCCTGCCGACCAGGGTGCGCTGGGAGAACTTCGCCGACGCCTGGCGGCTGACGGACTTCCCGAGGGCCGCGCTGAACAGCGCGCTGATCACCGTCGGGGCGGTCGTGCTGACCCTGCTGACGAACTCGATGGTCGCCTACGCGATCGCGCGCAACATGCACCGGAAGCTGTTCAAGGGGCTGTTCTTCTACTTCATCTCGGCGCTGTTCGTGCCGTTCCCGATCCTGATGCTCCCGGTCGCGAAGCAGGCCGCCTTCCTGCACCTGGACAACCAGATCGGCCTGATCCTGCTGTACGTCGTCTACGGGCTGTCGTTCAACATCTTCATCTTCGTCGCGTACATCAACTCCATCCCGCGAGAGCTGGAGGAAGCCGCCATCGTGGACGGCGCGAGCACCTGGACCGTGTTCTGGAAGATCATGTTCCCGCTGATGGCACCGATGAACGCGACCGTCGGGATCCTGACCTGCCTGTGGGTGTGGAACGACTTCCTGCTGCCCCTGATCATCGTGTCCGACCCGCGAGGCGCGACGCTGCCGCTCGTCCAGTACGTCTTCCAGAGCCAGTTCAGCACCAACTACACCATCGCCTTCGCGTCCTACCTGATGGCGATGGCGCCGCTGCTCGTGGTCTACGTCTTCGCCCAGCGCTGGGTCATCTCCGGTGTCACGCGCGGCGCCATCAAGTGAGAGGCTCCACCCCATGAACTCCGCAGACGCACCCTGGTGGACGAGCGCCGTCGTCTACCAGATCTACCCGCGCAGCTTCGCCGACTCGAACGGTGACGGGATCGGGGACCTGCGCGGGATCGCGAGCCGGCTCGACCACCTCGAGCGGCTCGGGGTCGACGTCCTCTGGCTGTCGCCCGTGTACCCCTCGCCGCAGGACGACGCCGGGTACGACATCAGCGACTACCAGGGGATCGACCCGGTCTTCGGCACCCTGGCGGACTTCGACGCGCTGCTCGCCGACGTGCACGCCCGCGGCATGAAGCTCGTGATGGACCTCGTGGTGAACCACACCTCCGACGAGCACCCGTGGTTCGTGGAGTCGAGGTCCTCGGCGGACAACCCCAAGCGCGACTGGTACTGGTGGCGCCCGGCCCGGGCGGGCACCTCGCCCGGGGACGTCGGCGCGGAGCCGAGCAACTGGGGGTCGGCGTTCTCCGGGCACGCGTGGGATCTCGACCCGGTGACCGACGAGTACTACCTGCACCTGTTCTCCCGCAAGCAGCCGGACCTCAACTGGGAGAACCCGCAGGTGCGCGCCGCCGTGCACGAGATGATGCGGTGGTGGCTCGACCGCGGCGTCGACGGCTTCCGGATGGACGTCATCAACTTCATCTCCAAGACGGTGGCCCCGGACGGCTCGCTGCCCGACGGCGAGCTGAACCACCACTCGCTGTACGGCGACGGGTTCGCCTACTACCGCGACGGCCCGCGGATGCACGAGTTCCTGGCCGAGATGCACCGCGAGGTGTTCGCCGGGCGCGGTGACAAGCTGCTCACGGTGGGCGAGATGCCGGGGGTGACCGTCGACGACGCGGTGCTCTACACCGACCCCGCGCGGGCCGAGGTCGACATGGTCTTCCAGTTCGAGCACGTCGACCTCGACCACGGCGTGAACAAGTTCGACGTCCGCCCGCTGCGGCTGACCGACCTCAAGGCGTCCTTCGGGCGCTGGCAGGACGCGCTCGCCGAGACCGGCTGGAACAGCCTCTACTGGAACAACCACGACCAGCCCCGCATCGTGTCCCGCTTCGGGGACGACGGCGAGTACCGGACGGCCTCGGCGACCATGCTCGCGACCGTGCTGCACCTGCACCGCGGCACGCCGTACGTCTACCAGGGCGAAGAGCTCGGGATGACGAACGCGCACTTCGAGCGGATCGACGACTACCGGGACATCGAGTCCCTCAACCACTACGCCGAGGCGATCGCGCACGGCCTCTCGGACCAGGACACCCTGCTCGAGGCGCTGCGCGCGGTGAGCCGGGACAACGCCCGGACCCCGGTGCAGTGGGACGCGACGACCAATGCCGGGTTCACCACCGGCTCGCCGTGGATCGCGGTGAACCCGAACCACGTCGAGATCAACGCCGCCGCGCAGTACGACGACCCCAGCTCCGTCTTCGGGCACTACCGCCGCCTGATCGAGCTGCGGCACACCGAGCCGGTCGTCGCGCTGGGCGACTTCACCATGCTGGCGCCCGACGACGAGGCGGTGTACGCGTTCCGGCGCCGGCTGGGGAGCACGGAGCTGCTCGTGCTGGGCAACTTCACCGCGCTCGAGCAGAAGGTCACGCTCGACGGCGCGCTGGACGACGCGCAGGCCTGGGCCGGGGCTGACCTCGTGCTCGGGAACTACCCGGACGACGCCAGGGCCGACCTGCCCCTGCGCCCGTGGGAGGCGCGGGTGTACCGGCTCGACAGGTGAACGAATAGTTGAATAGATGGGCAGGTCCCGGCCCGGGAAGCGCTGCCGCGTAGGATGGTCGGCGTCACGAGGGACGCCGACCATCTGGTTCGGGGATTGTGACCAAAACTGCTTGGAGCCTCATGGTCGACGACGCCGTCGAACTTGTCCGCACAGATTCCACCTCACCTCCGGTCGGCGTGGTCGACCGCAGCTCGATCACCCCCCGCAAGAAGGCCCTGTTCGCGGCCATCGGCCTGCTCGGAGCCGTCTCCTGGGCGATGATCGCCTTCGTCCGCGGGGAGAGCGTCAACGCGGTCTGGTTCGTGCTCGCGGCGGTCTCCACCTACGTCGTCGCGTACCGGTTCTACGCGCGCCTCATCGAGTACAAGGTGGTGCGCCCGCGGGCGGACCGCGCGACACCGGCGGAGACGTTCGACAACGGCAAGGACTTCATGCCGACGGACCGCCGGGTCCTGTTCGGCCACCACTTCGCCGCGATCGCCGGCGCCGGGCCGCTCGTCGGACCCGTGCTCGCCGCGCAGATGGGCTACCTGCCCGGGACGATCTGGATCATCTTCGGCTGCGTGCTTGCCGGCGCCGTGCAGGACTACCTCGTGCTGTGGCTCTCGGTGCGCCGCGGTGGACGCAGCCTCGGGCAGATGGCGCGCGACGAGCTCGGTCGGGTGGGCGGCGCCGCCGCGCTCGTCGGGGTCTTCGTCATCATGATCATCGTGATCGGCATCCTCGGCCTCGTTGTCGTCAATGCCCTCGCCGCCAGCCCGTGGGGCGTCTTCTCGATCACCATGACCATCCCGATCGCGCTGCTCATGGGCGTGTACCTGCGGACCCTGCGGCCCGGCAAGGTCTCCGAGGTCTCGATCATCGGCCTGGTCCTGCTGCTCGTCGCGATCATCTCCGGCGGCTGGGTCGCCGGGACCGACTGGGGCGTGGCCTGGTTCACGCTCGAGCCGGTCACGATCGCCTGGTGCCTGATCGCGTACGGCTTCGCCGCCTCGGTGCTGCCGGTGTGGCTGCTGCTCGCCCCGCGCGACTACCTGTCGACCTTCATGAAGGTCGGCACGATCATCCTGCTCGCCGTCGGCATCCTCATCGTGCGGCCCGAGATCCACGCGCCGGCGCTGTCGTCGTTCGCGATCGAGGGCAACGGCCCGGTGTTCTCCGGGACGCTGTTCCCGTTCCTCTTCGTCACCATCGCGTGCGGCGCGCTGTCCGGCTTCCACTCGCTCATCGCCTCGGGCACGACGCCGAAGCTGCTCGAGAAGGAGGGCCAGGCGCGGCTCATCGGCTACGGCGGCATGCTCACCGAGTCGTTCGTCGCGATCATGGCGCTCGTCACCGCCCTGGTGATCGACCAGCACCTGTACTTCACGATGAACGCGCCGGCGGCGCTCACCGGAGGCGACCCGGCAACCGCCGCGACCTACGTCAACAGCCTCGGACTCGGCGGCACGCCGATCACCGCCGCGGACATCTCCCAGGCGGCAGCGAACGTCGGCGAGTCGTCGATCATCTCCCGCACCGGCGGCGCACCGACGCTCGCGATCGGCATGTCCCAGGTGCTGTCGAAGGTGCTTGGCGGGTCGCAGCTCGCGGCCTTCTGGTACCACTTCGCGATCATGTTCGAGGCCCTGTTCATCCTCACCACGGTCGACGCCGGGACCAGGGTCGCCCGGTTCATGCTGTCGGACACCATCGGCAACCTCGGCGGCGCGGCCAAGCGGTTCCGCGACCCGTCCTGGCGCCTGGGCGCCTGGCTCTGCTCGGCCGGCGTCGTCGCCTGCTGGGGCGCGATCATGCTGATGGGCGTGACCGACCCGCTCGGCGGGATCAACACCCTCTTCCCGCTGTTCGGCATCGCCAACCAGCTGCTCGCTGCGATCGCGCTGACCGTCGTGTTCGCCGTCCTGGTCAAGAAGAACCTGCTGCGCTGGGCGTGGGTCGCCGGCGCGCCGCTGGCCTGGGACCTCGTCATCACCATGGTGGCGTCGTACCAGAAGGTGTTCTCGGACAACCCGAAGATCGGGTACTGGGCCAACCACGCGGCGTTCCTCGATGCCAAGGCGGCCGGCAAGCAGACCTTCGGGGCGGCACCGACCCCCGAGGCGATGGACGCGGTCATCCGCAACACGGCCATCCAGGGCACGCTCTCGATCGTGTTCGCGGTCCTCGTGCTGATTGTCGTCGGCGCTGCCGCCGTGGTCTGCGTGAAGGCGGTGCGCGCTGGCGGGCTGCCTACAAGCGAGGACCCCGAGACGCCGTCGCACCTGTTCGCGCCGAACGGGCTCGCGGCCAGCGCGACCGAGAAGGAGGTCCAGGCCGAGTGGGACGCGCTCGATCGCGGCCGGACCCCGGTCCGGAGCCACCACTGATGAAGGCACGACTCTGATGCGCGCGCTCGCACTGCTGACGGCGGCGGTGCGAGCGGTCGCGCGCGCCTGGCGCGGCGTGCACTGGTACGTCACGACCCTGCTCGGCGACCACGACTACGCCCGCTACGTCGAGCACCTGGCCCGGGTGCACCCCGGCGCCGAGCCGGAGACCGTGCGCGAGTACTGGCGGGCGCGGCACGAGGGTGCCGCGACCCAGGCCCGCTGCTGCTGAGCGGGTGACACCGGCGTACGCCGGCGGCCCGCCCGCCGCCGGCCTGGCGGGCTGAACCCGGCAGCTCCGCGCACAGTTCGCCGCTGTCGCACCGAGTTGGCGAACTGTTCATCCGATCACCCCGGGATGGCACTCGGGGATTCGCCGTGCGCCCCTACGGTCCCGAGCCATGACGAAGATCAGCAAGAAAGTCTTGATCGGCACTGTTGCCTTCATGCTCGTCGGCGGTGGAGCGGTCGCCGCCGTCGCCCCCAACGTCGCCGGCCCGGCCGGTGACGGGTCCGCCACCACCCCGATGGGCCAGCGGGTCACCCCCGCCGGCACGCAGACCTCGCTCGGCGACCTTCCGATGAACTCCGCGCTGTCCCCGGACCGCAAGACGCTGCTCGTCACGAACAACGGCCAGGGCGCGCAGTCCCTGCAGGTCGTGGACGTCGCCCGCCACAAGGTGACGCAGACCCTCACCTACGCGTCCCCCGAGTCCCTGTACATGGGGCTGGTGTGGAGCGCGGACGGCCGCCACGCGTACGCGAGCGCGGCCGCCAACGCCAAGATCCGCACCTACTCCTACGCCGGCGGGAAGCTCACCGAGGGTGCGCCCCTGCAGCTGCCCACCAAGGCCCCGGACACCACGGCGCTCAACCTCTTCCCCGCCGGACTGGCGCTGACCCCCGACGGCAAGCGGCTCGTCGTCGCCGACCAGCTCGCCGACGCGGTATCCGTCGTCGACCTGGGCACTGGCGCCGTCACGACGACGCCGGGCGGCCACCGCCCCCTGTGGGTGACGCTCTCCCGCGACGGGGCCACGGCGTATGTGACCAACCAGGGCGCGTCCACGGTCTCGGTGCTCGACGTCTCGGGCGCGACGCCGAAGCTCACCCGGACCCTTGACGTCGGCCTGCACCCGAACAAGTCGGTGCTGTCCAAGGACGGCACCACGCTGTACGTCGCCAACGGTGACGCGGACACCATCTCCGCGGTCGACCTGGCCGCCGGCAAGTCGTCGGTGATCTCGCTGGCGCCCTACAAGAACGCGCCCGTCGGTTCCAACCCGACCGGCCTCGCGCTGGACGAGGCGGGCGCGCGCCTGCTCGTGAGCAACTCGGGCAACAACGACGTCGCCGTGGTCGACCTCACGACGAGGAAGGTCGCCGGCGTCGTCCCCGTGGGCTGGTACCCCACATCGCTGGCCTTCGCCGACGGCGTCCTGCACGTCACCAACGCCAAGGGCCTGGGGGCAGGGCCGAACGACGGGCCGGGCCACCCCAACCCGGAGTCCTCCGCGCCCACCTCGCCGGACCAGTACAGCGGTTCGATGATCACCGGCACGCTGAGCAGCTTCGACGTGCCCAGCGGCGCGCAGCTCGCGCGCGCGACCGCGCAGGTCGCGACGAACAACCGGCCCGACACGGCGACCGGTGAGGTGATCCCGCGCCAGCCCGGCCAGCCGAGCCCGATCAAGCACGTGATCTACGTGGTCAAGGAGAACCGGACGTACGACCAGGAGCTGGGCAGCCTCGGCCGCGGTAACGGCGATCCGTCGCTCAACCTGTTCGGCGACGAGTCCGCGCCGAACTTCCGCCGGCTGTCCAAGCAGTTCACCACCGTCGACAACTTCTACGCGGACGCCGAGGTCAGCGCGAACGGCTGGAACTGGGCCGCCTCGGCGAACTCCAACCCGTACGCCGAGCAGATGTGGCCCGCCAACTACTCCGGTCGCAAGGCGCCCTACCCGAGCGAGAACGCCGACCCGGAGAACGCCGCCCAGCAGCCGGACGACACCTACGTGTGGCAGCGCCTCGCCAAGGCCGGCGTCAGCTTCCGCAACTACGGCTTCTACGTGCAGAGCCTCGCCGGCAAGTCGGTCGCCTATGACCCGGTGCTCGACGCGCAGACGGACCATGACTACCGGGGCTTCGACATGAGCTGCCCGGACTCGGCCGGGACCTTCACCGCGCTGAAGGCGACCTGCGGGGCACCGCGGGTGGACGAGTGGAGCAAGGACTTCAAGGCGAGCGTCGCCGCGAACGCGGTCCCCACGGTCCAGTTCGTCCGGCTGCCGAGCGACCACACGCAGGCGACCAGGCCTGGCGTGCCCACCCCGAAGGCGTACGTGGCGGACAACGACTACGCGCTCGGTCAGCTCGTCGACACGGTCTCGCACTCCAAGGCGTGGAAGGACACCGCGATCTTCGTGACCGAGGACGACGCCCAGAACGGCCCCGACCATGTCGACGCGCACCGGACCCTCGCGCTGGCGATCAGTCCCTACACGCAGACCGGCAAGGTCGACTCGACCTTCTACAGCACGGCCTCGATGGTCCGCACCGTCGGGCTGATCGCCGGCATCGGGCCGCTCACCCAGTTCGACGCGTTCGCGACGCCGATGAGCGCCTCGTTCACGCCGAACGCCAACCAGCGGCCCTACGCGGCGATCAAGCCGCCGTACGACATGACGACGCTGAACGGCGCCAACGCCCCGTTGGCCGCGCAGTCGGCGAGCCAGAACACGACGACCGAGGACAAGATCGACGAGCAGGTCTTCAACCAGGCCATCTGGAAGTCCGTGCACGGTGCCAACTCGGTCATGCCCGGCCCGACCCACCACGTCATCGGCGCGGCCCCGTCCGCGGCCGACTCCGACGGCAAGTAGCCCCGAACCCCCACCAGGTGTCAGACCCAGCACGCGCCAGAGCCCGCGCTGGGTCTGACAGGTGAACTGAGCTTGGACGTGTCAGGCCCTGCGCGGGGTATGGACCGCGCAGGGCCTGACACGTTCCGGGGTCGGGAGGGTCAGCCGATGACGAACTGCAGGCCGACCGCGGACTCGAGCGTGGCGCTCGCGGCGTGCAGGGAGGTGTCCCAGGTCTGCTCGCCGACGACGCCGTCGCTGTCGATGCCGGCCCACGTCTGGAAGGCCTTGACCGAGGCCAGGGTGAGCGGGCCGAAGATCCCGTCGGCGGGGCCGGGGCCGACGTTCCACTGACCGGCGGACCCGTTGGCCAGGATCGTCTGCAGGTTTGTGACCACCTGACCGTTGGCGCCCCGTGCGAGGACCGGCATCGGACCGCCGTCGGGCAGTGCGGCCCAGGTGAGCGGGCCGACGATCCCGTCGGCGACCAGTCCGCCGCCGGACTGGAACTCGGTGACCGCGTGCAGGGTCAGCGGGCCGAAGATCCCGTCGACCACCAGGCTCAGGTTCGGGGTCCGGCGAATTGCGCGTTGCGCGCGCCGGACGGCGTTCCCGGTGGAACCGGAGCTGATCGTGGGCCGGCCGGGGTTGGACATCGCTACCTCCGAGGGGATGGTGGGCGTACCAGTTGTGACGATAGCCACGCGCCGCACCCCCCGCAGGTGGAACCGTCGTCGGCCGGATCGACGCCCCGACCGCAGCCCACGGGTGTCCATTTCGTGAACCTGTGAACCACCATGTGAGACGGCAGGGGTGGCGAGATGACATCTGGAGCCGGGCGGGCGTATCGTGCATCCGTGCGGACAATCCTTGTAGTAGTTACTGAGCGCGCCGGCTGAGAAGAGGTTCTCAACCAGCGTGCTTCCCCTCGACCAGCCCCGTAATCGGGGCCGAGGGGTTTTTTTGTGCCACCGCACGTGTGTTCGGCCGCAGTCCGCAGTGCGGATCAGTTCCCGCACCGAAGCAGGGAGAGATCGATGGTCCAGGGACAGCACCCGGCACCACCGCGTGGCGATGCCGCCCGCGGCACGCCGACGCCCGGCGCGCGCATGCGCACCTCCGACGCCGCCGTCACGGCGCGGCCGACGGCGATCGGCCGCCCGGCCGCGATCGCCCGCACCCCCGTCCGGACGGCGGAGCAGGTCAGCGGTGCGGCGTCGATCGTCCGGGCGCTCGAGGAGTCCGGGGTCGACGTCGTCTTCGGCATCCCCGGCGGCGCGGTCCTGCCCCTCTACGACCCGCTGATGGACTCCACCAAGGTGCGCCACATCCTGGTGCGGCACGAGCAGGGGGCAGGGCACGCGGCATCGGGCTACGCCCACGCGACCGGCCGGGTCGGGGTCTGCATCGCGACCTCGGGTCCCGGGGCGACGAACCTGGTCACGCCGATCGCCGACGCGAACATGGACTCCATCCCGATGGTCGCGATCACCGGTCAGGTGGGCGCGTCGATGATCGGCACGGACGCGTTCCAGGAGGCCGACATCGTCGGCATCACGCACCCGATCACCAAGCACAACTTCCTGGTCACCGACGCCGACGAGATCCCGCGGGTGATCGCCGAGGCCTTCCACATCGCCTCGACCGGCCGGCCCGGCCCGGTGCTCGTCGACATCGCGAAGTCCGCGATGCAGGCGAACACGTCGTTCTCCTGGCCCCAGCAGCTCGAGCTGCCGGGCTACCACCCGGTGACCAAGCCGCACGCCAAGCAGATCCGCGAGGCCGCCCGGCTGCTCGCCACCTCGCGCCGGCCGGTGCTGTACATCGGCGGCGGCGCGATCCGGTCCGGCGCGGCCGCCGAGCTGCGCCGCCTCGTGGACGCCTCGGGCGCTCCCGCGGTGACCACGCTGATGGCGCGCGGCGCGCTGCCCGACTCCCACCCGCAGCACCTCGGCATGCCGGGCATGCACGGCACCGTCCCGGCGGTCGCCGCGCTGCAGAAGGCCGACCTCATCGTCGCCCTCGGCGCCCGCTTCGACGACCGCGTGACCGGCAAGCTGTCGAGCTTCGCGCCGCACGCGACCATCGTGCACGCGGACATCGACCCGGCCGAGATCGGCAAGAACCGCGTCGTCGACGTGCCGATCGTCGGGGACCTGCGCGAGATCATCGCGGACCTGGTCCCCGCGCTCGCCAAGGAGCACGCCCAGCACGGCAAGCCGGACCTCGAGGGCTGGTGGCGCCAGATCAACGACTGGCGCGAGACGTTCCCGCTCGGCTACACCGAGCCGGACGACGGGCACCTCGCGCCGCAGCACGTGATCCAGCGCATCGGGGAGATCTCCGGGCCGGAGTCGATCTTCGTCGCCGGCGTGGGCCAGCACCAGATGTGGGCCGCTCAGTTCATCAAGTACGAGCGCCCCAACTCCTGGCTGAACTCCGGGGGCCTGGGCACCATGGGCTACTCCGTCCCGGCCGCGATGGGCGCCAAGGTCGGCGCGCCCGAGCGCACCGTGTGGGCGATCGACGGCGACGGCTGCTTCCAGATGACGAACCAGGAGCTGGCCACCTGCACGATCAACGAGATCCCGATCAAGGTCGCGATCATCAACAACTCCTCCCTCGGCATGGTCCGCCAGTGGCAGACCCTGTTCTACGACGAGCGGTACTCCAACACCGACCTGCACACCGGTCACGGCACGGCGCGCATCCCGGACTTCGTGAAGCTGGCCGACGCCTACGGCGCCGTCGGGCTGCGCTGCGAGACCAAGGGTGACGTCGACGCGACCATCAAGCGGGCGATGGAGATCAACGACCAGCCCGTGGTCATCGACTTCACCGTCTCGCGCGACGCCATGGTGTGGCCGATGGTCACCGCCGGGGTCAGCAACGACGAGGTCCAGTACGCCCGGGGGATCTCCCCGGCCTGGGACCGGGAGGAGTGATGCGGCGCAGCGGGCTGCTCGGCGGGACCTCCTGGCAGTCCACCACCGCCCCGGCTCTGGACAGCACGTCCTTGCACGTCAACGCCTTGCTCGAGGTCGCATTCGCGGCGCGGGAGAACTCGATGGAAGAAGGTGCGGCATGAGCAGGCACACGCTGTCCGTCCTGGTGGAGAACAAGCCCGGCGTGCTCACGCGCGTCGCCGGGCTGTTCGCCCGCCGCTCGTTCAACATCCACTCCCTCGCGGTCGGGCCGACCGAGCGCGAGGAGATCTCGCGCATCACGGTCGTCGTGAACGTCGAGGACCTCCCGCTCGAGCAGGTGACCAAGCAGCTCAACAAGCTGATCAACGTCATCAAGATCGTCGAGCTCGAGGCGCCGTCGTCGGTCCAGCGCGAGCTGATGCTGGTCAAGGTCCGCGCCGAGGCCGGTCAGCGCAGCGGCGTGCTCGAGGTCGTCGAGCTGTTCCGGGCGCACGTCGTCGACGTCGTGCCGGACGCCCTGACCATCGAGGCGACCGGCGGGCCGGACAAGCTCGACGCGCTGCTCGCCGCGCTTGAGCCGTTCGGCATCCGGGAGATCGTGCAGTCCGGGACGGTCGCCATCGGCCGCGGACCGCACTCCATCACCGACCGCGCCCACGACCGCGTCCCGCGCTCGGCCTGACACTCTTTTCCATCCACGAACCATCGCAAGAGTCCTGAGGAGATCCACCGTGGCAGAGCTTTTCTACGACGACGACGCCGACCTTTCCATCATCGCGGGCCGCAAGGTCGCCGTGATCGGGTACGGCAGCCAGGGGCACGCGCACGCGCTCAACCTGCGCGACTCGGGCGTCGACGTCCGCGTCGGCCTGCGTGAGGGCAGCTCCTCGCGCGCGAAGGCCGAGAACGAGGGCCTTCGAGTGCTCTCCGTCGCCGACGCGGTCAAGGAGGCCGACGTCGTCGTCGTGCTGGCGCCCGACCAGGCCCAGCGCTCGGTCTACGCGCAGGACATCGCGCCCAACCTGGCCGACGGCGCCGCGCTCGTCTTCGCGCACGGCTTCAACATCCGGTTCGGCTACATCACGCCGCCCGAGGGCGTCGACGTCGTCATGATCGCGCCGAAGGGCCCCGGCCACCTCGTTCGCCGCGAGTACGTCGACGGGCGCGGCGTGCCCGTGATCGTCGCCGTCGAGCAGGACGCGACCAAGGGCGCCTGGGCGCTCGCGCTGTCCTACGCCAAGGCGATCGGCGGCTTGCGTGCGGCCGGCATCAAGACGACGTTCACCGAGGAGACCGAGACCGACCTGTTCGGCGAGCAGGCCGTGCTGTGCGGCGGCGTCTCGCAGCTGGTCCAGTACGGCTTCGAGACGCTCACCGAGGCGGGCTACCAGCCCGAGGTCGCGTACTTCGAGGTGCTGCACGAGCTCAAGCTGATCGTCGACCTGATCTACGAAGGTGGCATCGCCAAGCAGCGCTGGAGCGTCTCGGACACCGCCGAGTACGGCGACTACGTCTCGGGCCCGCGCGTCATCGACCCGCGCGTCAAGGAGAACATGAAGGCCGTTCTCGGCGACATCCAGTCCGGCGCGTTCGCCAAGCGGTTCATCGACGACCAGGACGCCGGCGCGCCCGAGTTCAAGGCGCTGCGCGCCAAGGGCGAGGCGCACCCGATCGAGGCCGTCGGCCGCCAGCTGCGCAAGCTCTTCGCCTGGGTCAAGCCGTCCGAGAGCGACTACCAGGAAGGCACCGCAGCCCGCTGACCCGCGAGCCGCACCGCCTGATCACCTGCGCAGCTCTTCCGCGCAAGATCACCTGCGCAAGATCTTCTGCGTAACGTCCGAGCGCTGACGTCCTATAGGACGTCAGCGCTCGGACGTTACGGGGTTGAGGGGTGTGTGGGGGAGGGGTGCTGTGATCACAGGGTGGGATGGGCGTCCCGAGGGGTGGGATCACCGGTAGGGTCGCGCGTATGACGCGCAACCTTGACCTGGCAGTGATCGCTGGCGACGGCATCGGCTCGGAGGTCGTCGAGCAGGGGCTCCTCGTGCTCGACGCCGCCCTCGCCGGGCAGGACGTCGCACTGACGACGACGGCGTTCGACCTCGGCGCCAAGCGCTGGCACGCCACCGGCGAGACGCTCACCGACGGCGACCTCGCCGCGATCCGCACGCACGACGCGATCCTGCTCGGCGCGGTCGGCGACCCGCAGGTCCCGTCGGGCGTCCTCGAGCGCGGCCTGCTGCTGCGCCTGCGCTTCGCGCTCGACCACTACGTCAACCTGCGCCCCAGCCGCCTGTACACCGGGGTCACCTCACCGCTCGCCGCGCCCGGCGAGGTCGACTTCGTCGTCGTCCGCGAGGGCACCGAGGGTCCGTACGTCGGCAACGGCGGCGCGATCCGCGTGGGCACGCCGCACGAGGTCGCCAACGAGGTCAGCGTCAACACCGCGTTCGGCGTCGAGCGCGTCGTGCGCAACGCCTTCGCGCGCGCGGCGGCCCGCCCGCGCAAGAAGCTCACGCTCGTGCACAAGCACAACGTGCTGGTGCACGCCGGGCACCTGTGGCGCCGCACGGTCGAGGCCGTCAACGCCGACTTCCCGGACGTCACGGTCGACTACCTGCACGTCGACGCGGCCACGATCCTGCTGGTCACCAAGCCCTCGCGGTTCGACGTGATCGTCACCGACAACCTGTTCGGCGACATCCTCACCGACCTCGCCGCGGCCATCACCGGCGGCATCGGTCTGGCCGCCTCGGCCAACATCAACCCCGACGTCGACGCCGCCGGCAACTCCGTCGCGCCGTCGATGTTCGAGCCCGTGCACGGCTCGGCCCCGGACATCGCCGGCCAGGGCATCGCCGACCCGACGGCCACCGTGCTCTCGGTCGCCCTCCTGCTCGACCACCTCGGCCTGCCCGACGCCGCCGCGCGCGTCGAGCGGGCAGTCGCCGCCGACCTCGCCGAGCGCCCCGCGAGCGGCGCGGCGACCCGGTCGACCGCCGAGGTCGGCAAGGAGCTCGCCGCCCGCGTCGCCGGCTGACCCCCGCTGACCCCCGCTGACCCACCCCCGCTGCTGACCCACCGTCGCCGACCCACCCTCGTAACGTCCGAGCCTTGACGTCCTATAGGACGTCAACGCTCGGACGTCAAGGCTTTTGGGGGCACCCTCGACAGGGCTTCCGGGGGCACCCGCGGCGGGCCTTTCGGGGGCACCCCGACGAGGGTGAGCTTCGGCCCGCGGGAGGATCACCTGCACGGCGCGGGTAATCTCGTTCTCGTCCTCTTGGGAAAGGCATGACATGACCACGACCTCCGACCTGTTCGCGACCGGCCAGGCTGACGCGGCGGCGGCTTTCGAACTGCGCCCGACCGACTCGCCGACGCCCGCCGCGAAGCGGGCGGAGGTGCTTGCCGCGCTCTCGTTCGGCACTGCCTTCAGCGACCACATGGCACGGATCTCCTGGTCGGAGTCGACCGGCTGGTCCGACCGGCGGGTGGAGAAGTACGGCCCGCTGCTGCTCGACCCGGCGTCCGCCGTCCTGCACTACGGGCAGGAGATCTTCGAGGGACTCAAGGCGTACCGCCACGCGGACGGCTCGGTGTGGACGTTCCGCCCGCAGGCCAACGCGGCCAGGTTCGCGGCCTCCGCCCGGCGCCTCGCGCTGCCGGAGCTCACCGAAGAGGACTTCCTCGGCGCGATCACCGCGCTCGTGCGCACGGATGCCGCCTGGGTGCCCACCGGCGAAGAGACCAGCCTGTACCTGCGCCCGTTCATGTTCGCCTCGGAGAAGTACCTCGGCGTGCGGCCCACCCGCGAGGCGGAGTTCCTCGTGATCGCCTCCCCGGTCGGACCGTACTTCGGCGGCGAGGTCGCCCCCGTGTCGATCTGGGTCGCGGAGGACTACCACCGGGCCGGTGCGGGCGGCACCGGCACCGCCAAGTGCGGCGGCAACTACGCCGCGAGCCTGCTCCCGCAGCAGGAGGCGTACGCCAAGGGCTGCGACCAGGTCTGCTTCCTCGACGCGTCGACCAACACGATCGTCGAGGAGCTCGGCGGCATGAACGTGTTCGTCGTGCACACCGACGGCTCCGTCTCGACGCCTGAGCTCACCGGCTCGATCCTCGAGGGCGTCACGCGCTCGTCGATCATCGCGCTGCTCACCGACTCCGGACACCGGGTCGCCGAGCGCAAGATCCTGCTCACCGAGCTCCGGGCCGGCATCGCCGACGGCTCCATCGCGGAGGTCTTCGCGTGCGGGACGGCGGCGGTCATCACCCCGATCGGGCGGCTCGCCGGCACGGACTTCAACCTGACCGTGGCCGACGGCGGCGCGGGCGCTCTGACGACCCGGCTGCGCGGCGAGCTCACGGACATCCAGTACGGCCGCGCGGCCGACCGGCACGGCTGGCTGCGCCGCCTGGTCTGAGCGCCGGCTGCGCGGGCTCGTGGAGCGCCGGCCGCGCGGCCCGGTGTGGGCGCCGGCTACGCCGTCGGAGGCGAAAGATGGAACGATGGTTCTCACCGCTCGGACGGTGTGGCATGATGACCGACGTGAAGCACTACCAGCTTATTATCGTGTAGCGCGTTCGGCTTACCCGCCGAACGCGCAGACCTCCCGTACCCTCGGGGGGTCTTTTTGTTGTCGGGCACCACCCCCGCCCGCCGACTCGTCGATCGCCAGTCCGGCACCACCCCTCGCCGGCAGCTTCCCTCACGAGGAGACGTGATCGACGGATGCTCTACCCAGAACGGCTTACCAGAACGCGTTACCAGAACGGCTGCCCTGCACCTTCGCCCCGACAGAGAGTCAACCCGTGTCCAGCGACCAGTTGCAGCACACCTCGTTCCACGTCTATGACACGACCCTGCGCGATGGCGCGCAGCAGGAGGGCATGAACCTCTCGGTCGCGGACAAGCTCGCCATCGCCCCGCTCCTCGACGAGCTCGGGGTCGGGTTCATCGAGGGCGGCTGGCCCGGCGCGATCCCGAAGGACACCGAGTTCTTCGCGCGCGCCGCCAAGGAGCTGCACTTCAAGAACGCCGTGCTCGCGGCCTTCGGCGCGACCCGCAAGGCGGGCACCCGGGCCTGGGACGACCCGCAGGTGCGCGCCCTGGTCGACTCCCAGGCGCCCGTCGTGACGCTCGTCGCGAAGAGCGACATCCGGCACGTCGAGCGGGCCCTGCGGACCACCGCGGCGGAGAACCTCGCGATGATCACCGACACGGTGACGTACCTGGTCGGGGAGGGCCGCCGGGTCGTGCTCGACGCCGAGCACTTCTTCGACGGCTACCGCTACGACCACGCGTACGCGCTGGCGGCCGTCAAGGCCGCGTTCGCGGCGGGCGCCGAGGTCGTCGCGCTGTGCGACACGAACGGTGGCACGCTGCCCGACGTCGTCGCGCAGATCGTCGGGGAGGTGCGCGCCGCCGTCGGGCATGGTCCCCGGCTCGGGATCCACGCGCACAACGACTCCGGGGTCGCCGTGGCGAACTCGCTCGCCGCGGTGGGCGCGGGCGCCGACCACGTGCAGGGCACGGTCAACGGGTACGGCGAGCGGACCGGCAACGCCGACCTGATCGCCGTCGTCGCGAACCTCGAGATCAAGGAGGGCCGCGACCTGCTCGCCGGTCCCGGGGCGCTGCGCGAGGCCACCCGGATCGCGCACGCGATCGCCGAGATCACGAACATCAGCCCGTTCGCGCGCCAGCCGTACATCGGCGCGAGCGCGTTCGCGCACAAGGCCGGGCTGCACGCGAGCGCGATCCGGGTCGACCCCGACCTCTACCAGCACATCGACCCGGTCCGGGTCGGCAACGACATGCGGATGCTCATCTCGGAGATGGCCGGCCGCGCGTCGATCGAGCTCAAGGGCCGCGAGCTCGGGATCGAGCTCGCGGGACAGGTCGAGCTGCTCGGCCGCGTGACCGCGCGGGTCAAGGAGGCCGAGGCGCAGGGCTACACCTACGACGCCGCGGACGCGTCCTTCGAGCTGCTGCTGCGCGAGGAGGTCGACGGCGAGCGCCTCGCCTACTTCGACCTCGAGAGCTGGCGGGTGATCGTCGAGAGCATCCCGGGGGCCCCCGACCAGGCGAACGCCGAGGCCACCATCAAGCTCACGGCGGGCGGCACGCGCACGGTCGCGACCGGGGAGGGCAACGGCCCGGTCAACGCGCTCGACCACGCGCTGCGCAAGGCGCTGCTCGGCACGTACCCGGAGATCGAGCGCTTCGAACTGATCGACTTCAAGGTCCGGATCATGGACACGATGCACGGCACGGACGCCACGACGCGGGTGCTCGTGGAGACCATGGACTCCGGTGCGGAGACGACGTGGCGCACGGTCGGGGTCGGGCCGAACATCATCGAGGCCTCGTTCGAGGCGATCGTCGACTCGATCGTGTACGGGCTGCTGCGGGCGGGCGTCGCGCGCCGATGACCGCGGGGCGGGTTGTGCTGCGAGGGGAGTACAAGGTCCCCGGCGGCAAGCTGGTCGCCGCCGACGTCGTGCTCGACGGCGGGCTGATGGTGAGCGCGGCGATCAGCGGGGACTTCTTCCTCGAGCCGGACGAAGCGCTCGCGCGGATCAATGCGGCGCTCGTCGGGCAGCCGGCGGCGGCCAAGGTCGCCCAGCTCGCCGCCGCGATCGGGGACGCGCTCGATCCGGACGACACGCTCGTGGGCTTCACCGTCGAGGCGGTCGCGATCGCGGTCCGGCGGGCGCTGGGGCATGCCACCGGCTGGCAGGACCACGAGTTCGAGCTGATCCACCACGGTCCCCAGCTCCCCGTGCTGCACGTCGCGCTCGACCAGGTGCTCGCCGAGGAGCTCGCGGCCGGGCGCCGCGGGCCCACGCTCAGGTTCTGGGAGTGGGTCGACCCGGCCGTGGTCATCGGGTCGTTCCAGTCGCTGCGCAACGAGGTGGATCCCGACGGTGCCGCCCGGCACGGCGTGACCGTGGTGCGGCGAATCTCCGGGGGCGGCGCGATGTTCATGGAGGCCGGCAACTGCATCACGTTCTCCCTCGTCGTGCCGGGGTCGCTGGTCGACGGGCTGACGTTCGAGCAGTCGTACGCGTTCCTGGACGACTGGGTGCTCGGTGCCCTGGCCGACGTCGGCGTCAAGGCCGCCTACGCGGGCCTGAACGACATCGCCTCCCCGGCCGGCAAGCTCGCCGGCGCGGCCCAGAAGCGGCTCGCGGACGGCACCGTGCTGCACCACGTGACGATGGCGTACGACATCGACGCGGACAAGATGCTCGAGGTGCTGCGGATCGGCCGCGAGAAGCTGTCCGACAAGGGCACCGTGAGCGCGAAGAAGCGGGTCGACCCGGTGCGCTCGCAGACCGGCCTCGCGCGCTCGGAGGTCATCGAGGCCTTCAAGGCCCATTTCCGAGCCCGCTACAAGACGACCGACAGCGCCCTCCTCCCGTCCGAGATGGCCCGCGCCGAAGAGCTAGTCAAGACAAAATTCGGCACCCAAGAGTGGCGAACCCGAGTCCCCTAGCCTCCCTCCCGACCACACATCGCCGAACTCGGAGGTCTGCCTCGAACTCGGATACTGCCTTGTCCTAGTTCGGCGTAAACCTCCGAGTTCGGCGGGCGTCTGGGCCGGGATGGGTAGCCGGCGTGTGCGGTGCCTACAATCCGAATATGAGCGACGACGCGAACGGGATTCGCGAGCTCGTGGTGGGTGGCGTGCGGACCCTGCAGATCCGGCGTCCGCGCCTGACGCGGGCGACGCTGCACTTCGGCGTCGGGCTCGCCGACGAGGAGTTCTCGACGCGTGGGGTCGCCCGGGTGATCGAGCGCCTCGCGCTCGGGCGGACGTCCCACAGCAAGTTCGAGCACAACGCCTCGGTGGGTCGGACCCGCTGCAAGTTCTGGGCGGGGGGAGAGCCCGAGCACGTCGCGCAGTTCTTCGAGCAGCTGGGGCGGGCTCTGGTCGACCTCCCGCTGGACTACCTGGCACGCGAGCGCAAGATCCTCGATGCCGAGGACGCGGAGCACGGTTTCGACGATCACGACGTGCTGCTGGCCGCGCGGTTCGGGAACCACGGACTCGGCCTCGGCGTCCACCCGACGTATGGGGCCAGGTCGACCGATCCGGCGACCGTCCAGGCGCACGCAAGCCAATGGTTCGTGCGCGAGAACGCGCTGCTGACGATCATCGGCCGGCTGCCCGAAGGGTTCGACCTGCCCCTGCCCGAGGGGCGGGTGCCCCCGCACATCCATCACGACCACCTTCTTCGCGGGCCTGGTTGGATGCCCGACGGCGACGTGCGCGACCCCGCTCTCGGGTTCGTGGCCGCCGATCGGTTGGAGACGATCATCGCGTCGCGGGTGATGGCGCAGTCCCTGGAGCGCTCGCTGCGCGACGAGCTTGGCATCCTCTACGCCGTCGAGCCCGAGCTCGTGCGCCTGCCGCCCACCGGGCGGGTCGTCGTCCAGCTCGCCACGTCCGCCACGCCGGGCTCCGAGAAGGTCGTCGCCGAGGCCCTCGCGTCGGAGCTGCTGCGGCGTACCGAGATCGGCGTGACCGTGGACGAGCTCGCGGACGACCTTGCCGCGCTGGACGCGTTCCTCGCCGATCCCGGGTTCGTCGAGCCGAATCTGGACAACGAGGCCGAGCGTGCCCTCGCCGGGTTGCCGCTCCTGAGCCCGGGCACGATCAGGGCAGCGCTGAGCGCGGTCACCAGCGAGGGGGTTGCCGCCGTGCTGCGCGACGCCGTGAGCAGCGCCCTGCTGGTCGTGCCGAGCGGGGTCGAGCCCGAGACGTCGTTCGCTCGCAGCCTCTCGTGCGGGGCGACCCGGGAGATGACCGTGCCGGAGCTTCGACGCTCCTTCCGGTCGTCCGCGCCGGCCGGCACGGCACTCGGCTCCTCGGAGGACCGGGTGCAGTATCGGGACGAGGCCGGCGACGTGCACGAGATCCGGCTGCGTGAGTGCGTTGGGGTGGGTTTCACCAGCCGTAGCCGGCTGCTGTTCGGACTGGGCGGCTGCCAGATCTGGGTGGACCCCCGACGTTTCCAAGCCGGCGACACCCTGATCCGCGCCATCGACGACCGCGTCCCCGCGACCCTCAGATTCCCCCTCGGCTGACACAAGCCGCCGAGTTCGGCGGGCGCCGACGGCCGGTGGGGCTAGGTCGGGCGGGCGCCGAAGACCGCGGTGCCGATGCGGACGATCGTCGCGCCTTCGGCTATCGCCAGCTCCAGGTCGCCGCTCATGCCCATCGAGAGGTCCGTCGCAGCCGCCGTCCCCGGGGCTCCGGAGCCGACGACGCCGTCGCGCAGGTCGCGCAGCAGGCCGTAGCCGGCGCGGACCAGGCCGGGGTCGGCGGAGTTGTGCCCGATCGTCATGAAGCCGCGCAGGCGCAGCCCGGGCAGGCTCGCGATGCCGGCGGCGATCTCGTGCGCCTGGGCCGGCAGCACGCCGAACTTGGTCTCCTCGCCCGAGACGTTCACCTGGACCAGGACGTCGAGCACCCGGCCGGCGTCGGCGCTGCGCTCCGCGAGCCGGGCGGCGATCTCGGGGGAGTCGACGCTCTCGACGCAGGACGCCCACTTCAGCGCCGGATTCACCTTGTTGCCCTGGAGGTGGCCGATCAGGTGGATCCCGACCGGAACGTCCGCGAGCTCGGGCCCCTTCGCGACGAGCTCCTGGACCCGGTTCTCACCGATCAGGTCGGCACCGGCGTCGATCGCGGCGCGGATCAGGGGCGTGGGCACGGTCTTGGTCGCGAGCAGCAGGCGGACGGACCCGGCGGGGCGGCCCGCTGCGAGCTCGGCGTCGGCGATCCTCGCGCGCACCTGTCTCAACCGGGCGGTGACGCCGGCGGTGAGGGCGTCGTAGTCGGTCATGGCCGCACCCTAGCCGACGCCGGACGGTGCCCCGCATGGGGCAGGCTGGGCGCATGCGTACGCTCCTCAACCTCATCTGGCTCGTCCTGTCCGGCTTCTGGATGGCCGTCGGCTACGCGGTCGCCGGCGTCATCTGCTACGTCCTGATCGTGACGATCCCGTTCGGCATCGCGTCCTTCCGGATCGCGAACTACGTGCTCTGGCCGTTCGGCCGCACCGTCGTGGACAAGCCGACTGCGGGGATCGGGTCCGCGATCGGCAACGTGATCTGGGTCATCGTGGCCGGGATCTGGCTCGCGATCGGGCACCTGGTGAGTGGCGTCGCGCTGTGCCTGACCATCATCGGCGTCCCGATGGGCATCGCGAGCTTCAAGCTGATCCCGGTGTCGCTGACGCCGCTGGGCAAGGAGATCGTCGCGGTCTAGCGCGCTACCCGACGGCCTTCACGATGGCGACCGCGGTATTCCAGTACTTCGTGTAGTGGTCCGGGTCGGCGTTGCGCTGCACCTGGTGCGCGACGGCGGTCGGCGACATCCCGTCCCGCCCGGCGATCCCGGCGAGGCCGTCGAAGAAGTTCGTCGCGCTGATCATCGGGTCCATCCGGTCCGTGAGGCTGCCCCACGCGCCGTTGTCCCGCTGCTGGAACAGGCCGCGGCTGTCGGGACCCGCGGTGTCCCCGTGGTTCACCACGGTCAGCGACGACTCGCCCATCGCGGTCATCACGCCGATCGTCTGGTCGCGCGTCGACAGCCCCATCGCCTTGCCTGCGCGCACGATGGCGGCCGCGTTGGCGAGCTGGGCGGGTCCGTACGCACCGACGTGCTGGACGGGGATGGCGGCGGGGGCGGCGAGCGCGGGGGCGAACGTCGCCGGGAGTCCGGTGGTGGTGGCGACCTGGTCATCGAGCTGTGGTGCGCCTGCTGCGGTGTCCGTCCCGTCGGCGATCTCGTCCGCGAGGACGGCAGCGAAGCTCGCCGAGGAACCGGTCCCCGAGCGCGCCGAGGTCCCGGTCCGGACCGTCGTCGGCGCGACCGTGGACTGCGGGGCCATCGCGGCGAGTGTCTGGCGGATCCCGGCGATGCGGTCAGCGATCGCGGCGATTGCGTCCACGGAGGTCCTGTCCTTGTCACGGGTGAGTTCACCGTGCCTATCGGCGGGCCGCGTCCGCCTGTGACGAGAACCCGCGCGGACGACCCGTTCGGGTCAGGGCCGCGCGATCGGCGCGACGACGGCGCCGGTGAGCCGCACCAGATCGGCCGGCGCCAGCTCGACGTCGAGCCCGCGACGCCCGCCGGACACGAACACCGTCGGGTGCCGCGCGGCGCTCGCGTCGACGACCGTGCGCAGCCGCTGGCGCTGGCCGAGCGGGGAGATCCCGCCCACGACGTACCCGGTCGCGCGCTCGGCGGCCGCGTGCTCGGCCATCGCCGCCTTCTTGCCGCCGACGGCGTGCGCGAGGGCCTTGAGGTCGAGCTGCCCGGTCACCGGCACGACGGCGACCGTGAGCCCGCCGTCGACGGCTGTCACGAGGGTCTTGAAGACCCGCTCCGGGTCGACGCCCAACACCTGGGCGGCCTCGAGGCCGTAGCCGAGCCCGCTCGCCGGGTCGTGCTCGTAGGGGTGCACGGCGTGCGCGACCCCCGCAACGTCGAGCGCGACGAGCGCGGGCGTGCCGCCGGCGCCGGGGGAGTGCTTCGGCTTCTTGGCCACGTCCGCCGCGCCTACAGCGGTCCGACGGCCGTCACGTGCAGGACCGCCTCGCCCGCGACGTCGCTCGCGGCGAGGTCGACGATCACCTCGATGCACCAGTCGTGGTCGCCGGCCGGGTCGTCCAGCACCTGGCGCACCGCCCAGCCGCCGCCGTCCGCGTCGGGGCGCTCGGTGATCGTCAGCAGCTTCGGGCCGCGCGCGTCCGGCCCGATGCCGATCGCGTCGTGCAGCTCGAAGTACGGGTCGAGCGCGGTCGCCCAGGCCTCCGCGTCCCAGCCGTCGTCGGCGTCGAGCGCGCCCAGGGCGCGGTAGTCCTCGCGGGCGGCGAGGTCGACCCGGCGGAACAGGGCGTTGCGGACCAGGGCCCGGAACGCGCGCTTGTTCGTGGTGATCGGCTTGGGCGCGTCCTCGGTGTCGACGTCGACGGGCGGCGCCACGGCGGCGTCCTCAGCCGGGTTGCGCAGGCGCTCCCACTCGTCGAGCAGGCTCGAGTCGGTGCGTCGCACCAGCTCGCCCAGCCACTCGACGAGCTCGGCGAGCTCCTCGGTGCGGCTCTCCTCGGGCACCGTCTGGCGCAGCGCGCGGTACGCGTCGGCAAGGTAGCGCAGCAGCACGCCCTCGGTGCGTTCCAGGGAGTAGTACGACACGTACTCCACGAACGTCATCGTGCGCTCGTGCATGTCGCGCACGACCGACTTCGGGACCAGCTCGAGGTCCGCGACCCACGGGTTGGTCTGGCGGTAGGTGACGAACGCGCCGGTCAGGAGCTCGGCGAGCGGCTGCGGGTAGGTGATGTCCTCCAGGACCGCCATCCGCTCGTCGTAGTCGTAGCCGTCGGCCTTCATCTCCGCGACGGCCTCGCCGCGGGCCTTGTTCGACTGCGCGGACAGTACCTGGCGCGGGTTGTCGAGGGTCGACTCGATCACCGAGACGACGTCGAGCGCGTGGCTCGGCGACTCGACGTCGAGCAGTTCGAGGGCCGCGAACGCGAACGGGGACAGTGCCTGGTTGAGCGCGAAGTTCGCGGGCAGGTCGACCGTGAGCCGCACCGTACGTCCGACGCCGTTCGTGCGCGGCACCCGCTCGATGACCCCGGCAGCCTTCAGCGAGCGGTACACCGCGATGGCCTGGCGCACGTGCAGCCCGCGGGCGGACTCCGGCTCGTGGTTGTCCATCAGCAGGTGCTTCATGGCGGCGATCGGGTCGCCCGGGCGGGCCAGCACGTTGAGCACCATCGCGTGCGAGACCGCGAAGCTCGAGGTCAGCTGCTCGGGAGCGGCGTCGCGCAGGCGCTCGAAGGTCTTGTCGGTCCAGTTCACGGCGCCGTCGGGTGCCTTCTTGCGGACGATCTTGCGGATCTTCTTCGGGTCGTCCCCGGCCCGCTCGAGCTGCTTGCGGTTCTCGATGACGTGGTCGGGGGCCATCACGATGACCTCGCCGACCGTGTCGTAGCCCGCGCGCCCGGCGCGGCCCGCGATCTGGTGGAACTCGCGCGCGGTGAGGTGGCGCATCCGGATGCCGTCGTACTTGACGAGCGAGGTGAGCACGACGGTGCGGATCGGCACGTTGATCCCGACGCCGAGGGTGTCGGTGCCGCAGACGACCTTGAGCAGGCCCTTCTGGGTGAGGCGCTCGACGACGCGGCGGTACTTGGGCAGCATCCCGGCGTGGTGCACGCCGATGCCGTGCCGGAGCAGGCGCGAGAGCGTGCGCCCGAAGCCGGGCCCGAACCGGAAGGCGCCGAGCTCACCTGCGATCTCGTCGCGCTGCTCGCGCGAGGCGACCTTCATGCTCATCAGCGCCTGCGCCCGCTCGACGGCGGCCGCCTGGGTGAAGTGCACGACGTAGACCGGTGCGCGCCGGGTGTTGACGAGATCCTCGAGCAGCTCGACCAGCGGCTCGATCACGTAGTTGAAGATCAGCGGGACGGGCCGCTCGGTGTTCTCGACCACCGCGACCGAGCGGTCGCTGCGCTTGGCCAGGTCCTCGGCGAAGAAGGAGACGTCCCCGAGCGTCGCGGACATCAGCAGGTACTGCACGTGCGGCAGCTCGAGCAGCGGGATCTGCCAGGCCCAGCCGCGCTGGGGGTCGGCGTAGAAGTGGAACTCGTCCATCACGACCTGCCCGACGACGGACGGGTCGCCGTCGGCGCCGCCCTGCCGGAGTGCGATGTTGGCCAGGATCTCCGCGGTGCAGCAGATGATCGGCGCCCCGGGGTTGACCGAGGAGTCCCCGGTCATCATCCCGACGTTCTCCGAGCCGAACGCGGCGACGAGGGCGAAGAACTTCTCGCTGACCAGGGCCTTGAGCGGGGCCGTGTAGTACGTGCGCCGCCCGTGCGCGAGCGCGACGAAGTGGGCGGCGATCGCGACGAGCGACTTCCCAGACCCCGTCGGCGTGGACAGGATGACGTGCGATCCGGTGACGAGCTCGAGGAGCGCCTCCTGCTGCGCGGGGTACAGCTCGAGGCCCTGGTCGGTCGCCCAGGCGATGAACGCCTCGTACAGCGAGTCCGGGTCCGGCTGCGCCGGCAGCCGCGCGGCGAGCGTGAGCGGGCGATCGGTGAGGGTGGACACCCCCCTATCGTCTCAGCCGCTGGGCGCGGGCCGTTCGGCCACTCGCCTAGAGTCGGAGCCGCGATGCGCCGATGCCCGACGGCGCGGTCGAAACACGCCTGCGAAGAATGGTGGTCTGCGCATGTCGAGCGTCCCTGAGCCGGGAAATGTCGAACCATCCGGTCGCAAGGAGTCGAAGGTTCCGAGCCCCGCCGCGACGACGGGCCTCGTGCTCGGGATCGTCTCGGTGGTCCTCAACCCGTTCCTGGTGGTCGGGATAGGGGCAGTGGCCGGGTTCGGCGCGATCATCGCGTCGGCGATGGGCTTGAACCGGGCGAGCCTGATGTCTGCGCACGGGTACGCGCCGGTCGGCAAGGGCAAGGCGATCGGCGGCATCGTCCTCGGGCTGGTCGGGATCCTCGCGTCGATGCTGATCAAGAACGCACTGATCTGGTGAGTCGCTCCCCTTCGGTGCCGGGCGGCTCCGAGGCTCGCGACCTTCGGGTGTGCTTCGTCGGTGACTCGTTCGTCGCGGGGGTCGGCGATTCCGAGAAGCTCGGCTGGGTCGGGCGGGTCGCGAGTCGCAGCGATCGTGCCGGGCAGACGGTCTCGGTCTACAACCTCGGGGTCCGGCTGCAGACGAGCAGCCAGGTCCTGGCCCGGTGGCAGGCGGAGTGCGCCCAGCGCCTGCCCGACGGCTGCGACAACCGGGTGGTCGTGTCCTTCGGCGTCAACGACACCACCTGGACCGGCAGCGCCTCGCGAGTCGAGCCCGAGACCTCCGCCGCGAACCTCGCGAGCATGCTCGACGACGTGCTGGCCGCGGGCTGGGGCACTCTCGTCGTCGGGCCGCTGCCGATCAGCGACCCGGACCACAACCTGCGCACGGCGATGCTCGATGACGCGTTCGCGCGGGTCTGCCGCGACGCCGGGGTGGAGTACGTGCGGGTTTTCGAGGACCTGCTCGGCGACGAGACCTGGATGCGGCAGGTCGAGGAGGGTGACGGCGCCCATCCGGCCGCGCAGGGGTATCGGCGGCTTGCCGATCTCGTGTGGCCGCGGTGGCATGCGTGGATCCTCAGCCCCTGAGCGAAGCTTGGTGCGCCGTCACGGCGTCGATCGATCGATCGGTGCGGGGTCGGCTGCTCAGCCTCGCGGGTAGCTGCTCAGCCTCGCGTGTACGTGAGCTCGGCGATCAGCAGCGTCTCGTCGTCGCCGGTCCAGTACGTGTGGCGCCGCAGGCTGAACCCGCTGGGGACCATGACGTCCTCGAGCGCCTGCGGTGTGCAGAACTCGTCGTGGCGATTCGGGTAGGGCGCCTGCACGGCGTTGGCGCGCTCCTGGTGGTGGCGGCTCGGGTCGGAGGTCGCGAACGTGGCGGTGACGACCCCACCGCCCGGGCGCAGCACGCGCGCCCACTCGTCCAGCACCACGGGGGTGTCGGGAATCAGGTGCAGCCCGGTCACGCACGTGACCAGGTCGACCGAGGCATCCGGGATGGGGAGGCTGCGCACGTCGGCCTCGATCAGCTCGGCGTCAGGTAGGGCGTGGCGCGCGACGGCGAGCATGCCGGGAGAGACGTCGACGCCGATCATCCGAGGCGCGTCCGGTCCGCACCGGTCGCGCAGAGCCCGCAGCACGAGGCCGGTGCCCGTCGCGACGTCCAGGATGGACGTCACGTGAGCGAGATCGACGAAGGCCGCGACCGCATCCGCGAGCCCGCGATGCATCGCACTCTCGTCGTAGGACGGCGCCCGGCCGTCGAACCGAATACGTACGGCCTGCACCACGTCGTCGGTCATGAACCGAGGCTAGCGACGACGGGGCGCCGGACACGCATCCTCAGTTGCGTAGAATGAGCTTCCCGTGGCGGTTGGTGAACTGCCACCCGCCGCCGGGTTTCCACGTGACCTCGATGCCGTTGTTGTGGACATGGGTATGGTGGTGCCAGCAGAGCAGCACGCCCGTGGTGGCATCGGTATCGCCGTGATCGCGAGCCCAATGCTTGGAATGGTGACCCTCGCAAAGACGTGGCGGCGCGTTGCACGCCGGGTACTGGCAGTGCTTGTCACGGGCGATGATCGCGCGCCGCAAGTGTTTGCGGTACGTGCGTTTCTTGCGTCCGACGTTCAGGATCTGCCCGTCGGGTCCGAAGACCATGCGGCTGATCTCTCCGTTG
>NZ_DATCNW010000049.1:0-4433 GCF_036565025.1 Pengzhenrongella sp. | reverse complement strand
GTCGACGAGGCTGCCGCGGTCGAGGGCCGCGCGATCGACCGCCTCGAGCACGTCGTGCGGCGCAGCGTCGACGTGCTGCTTGACGAGTTACCGTTCGTCACGCTGTTGCTGCGGGTGCGCGGCAACACCCCGGTCGAGCGGCGCGCGATCACCCGCCGGCGTGAGATCGACCACGCGATCAGCGCACTGGTCGCGCAAGCCGAGGCAGCGGGCGACGTGCGCCCGGACGTCGACCCCGCCCTCACCGCACGGCTGCTGTTCGGCATGGTGAACTCGCTGGTCGAGTGGTACCGACCGTCGCGCACCGGGGCCGACCGAGCCGAGCTCGCCGACGCCATCTGCAAGATCGCGTTCACCGGCCTGCGCCAGGCCTGACCGTCCGCCGCGCGAAGTTACCGGTGAGTACGGCATGCTGACCGGCATGACCAAGTGGCACCCGATGCAGCCCTGCGACGAGACATTCTTCGCGACCGCGCCCTACGTCTACCGCTTTCCCATCGACCTGCCCGTCCCGCCCGAGCGGGTGTGGGAATCGCTCACCTCCGAGCGCAGCGTCTCCGCGTGGGGTCCGGGCGTGCAGACAGTCGAATGGAGCTCGCCACGCCCGTTCGGAATCGGCACGACTCGCACCGTCACGCTGCCGCTGCACTCAATGACCGCGCACGAGCAGTACTTCGTGTGGGACGAGGGCAAGCGGCACGCATTCTTCCTTCGCGAGGCCAATCGAGGCTTCCTGCGTCGAATGGCCGAGGACTACCTCATCGAGCCGAGTCCGTCCGGTTGCCGCTTCACCTGGACGTTCGCGATCGAGCCATTGCCCAAGACACGGGGGCTCCTCACCATCGGCAGCCCGATCAACCGGCTGGCGTTCGGCCGGATGGCACGCAGTTCCAAGAGCTACTTCGCCAAGCACCCGTCGGCCGACTAGCCGGGCATTACCGACTGAGTTCCCGTGATCATCTAGTCGCTGCGGCGATATACGACCAGAACTCCTAGTTGATCACGCACCCGTGGCGGGTTACCCGGCCGCGGCCAGTCAGCGGGTCGCTTCGGCGGCGGCGCGGCCGGCGGTGCGGCCGCCGAAGATGCAGCCGCCCAGGAACGTCCCCTCCAGCGACCGGTAGCCGTGCATGCCACCGCCACCGAAGCCGGCGACCTCCCCGGCCGCATACACGCCGGGCAGCGGCTCGCCGGAGGCCTGCAGCACCCGCGAGGAGAGGTCGGTGTTCAGGCCGCCGAGCGTCTTGCGGGTCAGGATGGACAGGCGTACCGCGATGAGCGGGCCGGCCTTGGGGTCGGTGAGCTTGTGCGGCGACGCGACCCGGCTGATCTTGTCCGGCAGGTAGGAGCGGGCCTGGCGCAGCGCTGCGATCTGGAGGTCCTTCGTGTAGTGGTTGTCCATCTCGCGGTCCCGGCCGATGATCTCGCGGCGCACCGTCTCCGGATCGAGCAGTGGGGTGTCGGTCACCTTGTTCATCCGCGCGATGAGCTCGTCGAGGGTGTCGGCCTGTACGAAGTCGACGCCCTTATCGAGGAAGGCGCGCACCGGCGGCGGCATGCCGGCCCGCACCCGGTCGATCACCTGACGCACGCTCTTTGCGGTCAGGTCGGGGTTCTGCTCCGAGCCCGAGAGCCCGAACTCCTTGCCGATGATCTTCTTCGTCAGGACGAACCAGGTGTGGTCGTGACCGGTGGTCATGATGTGTTCGAGCGTGCCCAGTGTGTCGAAGCCCGGGAACAGCGGCACCGGGAGCCGATTGCCCACCGCGTCCAGCCACACCGACGATGGCCCGGGCAGGATTCGGATGCCGTGGTTCGTCCAGACCGGGTCGTAGTTGTGGATGCCCTCCGCGTAGTGCCACATCCGGTCGGAGTTGACGATGCGCGCGCCGGCCGACTCGGTGATGGCCAGCATCCGTCCGTCGACGAAGTCCGGGACGCCCGCGATCATGCGCTTGGGTGGGTGACCCATTCGCTTCGGCCAGTTCGCGCGCACAAGGTCGAAGTTGGCGCCGATACCGCCCGAGGTGACGATCACCGCCTGCGCGTGCAGTTCGAAGTCGGCCACCTCAACGCGAGAACTCGGCGCGGCCCGCGGCACCGAGGACGCTTCGAGGACCTGGCCCCGCACTCCGTCGACGACCCCGCCCGTCACCGTCAGTTCGTCGACGCGGTGGCGGAACGCGAGGCGCACCAAGCCGCGGTCGGCGGCCGCCTTGACCCGCGTCTCGAACGGAGCGAGCAGACCCGGGCCGGTCCCCCATGTGATGTGGAAGCGCGGAACCGAATTGCCGTGGCCGTTGGCGGTGTAGCCGCCGCGCTCTGCCCAGCCGACGATCGGGAACCAGCGCACCCCACGCTCGTGCAGCCAGGCACGCTTCTCGCCGGCCGCGAAGTTGACGTACGCCTCGGCCCACTGCCGCGGCCAGACGTCCTCGTCGTCGAGGCGGTCGAAGCCGGCGGTTCCCAGCCAGTCCTGCCACGCCAGCTCGAGCGAGTCCTTGATCCGCATCCGCCGCTGCTCGGGCGAGTCGACGAAGAACAGCCCGCCGAAGGACCAGAAGGCTTGGCCGCCGAGATTCTGCTCAGGCTCCTGGTCGACCAGAATCACCCGGCGCCCCGCGTCGGCAAGTTCGGCGGTCGCGACCAGGCCCGCGAGACCGGCCCCGACCACGATCACATCGGCATCCAGCGCCATTGGTACCTCCCTTGGCTGCGATCCTCCCGCACACCCGGAATTGGCGTTGTGGAGCCTGCTTGACTTGTTGGCATGCCTGTCTTGGTGGGACCAAACGTCGAAGCACGGACATCGTTCCTCGCTGCGATGGCTGAGTTCCGCGCCGAGGGGCGGGGCGCGGACGACGACGACTCGATGGTCGGAGGGGAAATCCGCAAGTTCGGTCCCACGTGGGACACCGCTTCGGGGTTCCAGACCTATACCCAGGCGCTACGGGCCGATGCTCTGGAAGACACGCCCCGTCCGGACGGTTACGTTCCCGCAACGACGCTGTGGTGGGTCCAGGACAACGCCTACCTGGCCCGGATCGCGGTCCGTCATCGCCTCACCGACTACCTGCTCGAGTACGCCGGGCACATCGGCTACGACGTCCGCCCGTCAGCCCGCCGACAAGGACACGCCACGGCGATGCTGCAGCACATGCTGCCCATCGCACGAGAGCTCGGGATCGAGCAAGCACTTGTCACCTGCGACGCTACGAACATCGGCTCCCGCAAGGTCATCGAGGCCAATGGCGGGCGCTTCGAGGACGAGCGGGGCGGCAAGCTGCGCTTCTGGGTCGAAACTGGCTAGCGCGCCGGCGGGTGGTGCACTGCCCACTCCATGTTGATCACGCGCTCCCCCCGCGCGGCTTGACGCGTCAGTCGCTGTCCGGCACGCCAAGCGCCGACGGCGTATCCGACCCGTGCACGGGCACGTTTCACCGCGACAGAGCGACCACCAGCTCGCATTACTCGGATGTGTATGACACAATCGATGCCTGCGGGTACGGGTTGCGCGTTCCGGTCGGCGACACAAGATCGGCAACCAGCGCATCCTGGACGCGATGGCCAACGCGGGCGTCCCAACGGTGATCGGTGACCAGCTGCACTACCTGGGCATCGACTCACGAGGCATCCAGATCGAGGTCATCGCAGTGCCCGATGACCGCAACCCGGGTGGCCTGACGGTCATCCACGCCATGCCGATCAGCTTTCGGACAGGAGGAGGCACGTGAGCAAGATCGACCCTAGCGAGTACGTCGTCACCAGGGACGACACTATCCACGACGTCGACCTGAACACCGAGGTCGTGCGCCTGCCCGACGGGCGCAGGCTCACCGATGACCTCGCCGAGCAACTGGCCGCCGAGGCCCTAGCCGAGGCGCGGCGCCGGAACCTGATCCCGGGACGCAAGTCGCTCACCGGACCCGGGGTGCACTCACCCCGCGTGCAGTTCCGGGTACCCGAAGCGATACTGGAGCAAGCCGAACGGCGCGCGGAGGCCGAGGGCGTGTCGCTGTCGACCCTCGCGCGCGAAGCACTGGAACATTATCTGGCGTCCTGACGCCGTGGGTGACGCCCAAGTTTCGGGCGTCACCCCGGGCGCCCTAATGTCCCATATTGAGGTCGATGGCAACCATCCCCGGCCATGATCAACAGCTCTATCGCAGAGCCGGGCTTGACTCCCCACGAGCTGCGGCACACCGCCGCGTCGCTCGCGGTCAGTGCCGGAGCGAACGTGAAGGCCGTTCAGGCGATGCTCAGCCATGCCTCAGCGGCTATGACGCTCGATACCTACGCGGATCTGTTTGACGACGATCTGGACGCCGTAGCCGACCGCCTGGACGCCGTTCTCGTCGCGGCTCGCGGACTTCTTGCGGACTCCTTGCGGACTCGCGGTCAGTTGATCAACCTACCGCCATCCACCTAAGTAC
>NZ_DATCNW010000048.1:0-18759 GCF_036565025.1 Pengzhenrongella sp. | reverse complement strand
CGCCTGGAGCTCCCCGCCGGGCTTGCCCTTCGGCGCGGCGACCTCCGCCGCGACGTCGCCCGTGAGCAGCGTCGAGCCGTGCCGGCCGACGGCGGTCAGGTTCCGGGCCGCGACGTACCTCGGGGGAGCTCCGTCTCGCCCCATATACACCTAACCCGGCTTTTGCCCCGGCGTCGACCCGACCCGCCCCGGCACAGTTCACCCTCCCGGCCCTCTCAATAACGCCGCGCACCCGCCATAACTGGGGAACCCAAATTCCGCGTTCTGCGAACAACCCCTCGTTCTGCAAAGTCCGGGACTTCGCAGAACGGGGCGATATTCGCAGAACCGTCACCGACGCAACCCAGGGAGACCAGTGAGGCTGCTTCCTGCGCCGCGCATCATCAGCGCGGCACTCGTGGCGGTGCTGGTGACGGTCGGGTTCGGGGGCTCGGCGCAGGCGATCGAGTCGGCCGGTCCCGGGAGTCGCGCGGTCTCCCTGTACATCGTGCGATACAAGCCCGGCGCGGACGTGCGCGCGGAGACCCGGGCGGCGGGCATCAGCGACCTGCAGGTGACCCGGCGGCTGAGCCGGGTGTTCCCCGGCATGCTCGCGCGGCTTACGACGGCGCAGCGGGACGCGCTGCGCGCCGACCCGTCGGTCGCCGCGGTCGAGCAGGACGGACCCGTGCACGCGACCGACACCGAGTCGGACGCGACCTGGGGCCTTGACCGGATCGACCAGCGCGCCCTTCCCCTGTCCACGACGTTCAGCTACGGTGCCGCCGGCGCCGGTGTGACGGCCTACGTGATCGACACCGGCATCCTCGCCTCGCACACCGACTTCGGCGGCCGGGTCACCGCGGGCTTCAGCGCGATCGGCGACGGCTACGGGACCTCCGACTGCAACGGCCACGGCACGCACGTCTCGGGCACGATCGCCGGGACGCGGTACGGGGTCGCCAAGCTGGCGGCCCTCGTGCCGGTCCGGGTGCTGGACTGCTCCGGCTCCGGGACCTGGTCCGGAGTCATCGCCGGCCTGGAATGGGTCGCGGCGAACCACCTGGACGGCCAGCCCGCCGTGGCGAACATGAGCCTCGGCGGCGGCTGGTCCTCGAGCGTGAACGCGGCCGCGGCCGCCGTCGTCGCCGACGGCGTCACGCTCGCCGTGGCCGCCGGCAACAGCGCCGCGGACGCGTGCAACTACTCCCCTGCCTCGACCGGCACCGCGCTGACCGTCGCCGCCTCGAGCTCCACGGACACCCAGGCCTACTTCTCGAACTACGGATCGTGCGTCGACCTGTACGCGCCCGGCCTGTACGTCTCGTCCGACTGGAACACCTCGACGACCGCGACCAACACGATCTCGGGCACGTCGATGGCGTCCCCGCACGTCGCGGGCGTCGCCGCGCTGCTGCTGTCGATCCACCCGGCGTGGACCCCGGCGCAGGTCACCGCCCAGCTGCTCGGGGACGCCACGACCGACGTCGTCGGCGGTGCGACCGCGGGCACGCCCAACCGGTTGCTCTACATGAACCCCGTCGTCGGCCCGCCGCCCGCTGCGCCGGCCATCGGCACCGCCACCGCCCAGAACACCTCGGCGCTCGCGTCCTGGACCGCCCCCGACGACGGCGGCTCGGCGATCACCGGGTACTCGGTCCGGGTCGTCAACGCGGCCACGAGCGCCCAGCTCGGCGCGCTGCGGACCGCGTCCGCGGACGCGACCAGCCTGAGCGTCACCGGACTGGTCAACGGGACCGCGGTCGAGCTCCAGGTCCGGGCGACCAGCGACGCCGGGACCGGCGCGTTCTCGGCGCTGTCCAACGCGGTCACGCCCGCCGTTCCGGTCGTCGTCCCGTCCGCACCGACGATCGGGGACGTGACCGGGTCGAACGCGGCCGCGCTCGTCCGCTGGACGGCGCCCGCCGCCGGCAGCTCGCCGATCAACGGCTACACGGTCCGGGTCGCCGACGCGACCACCGACGCCCAGGTCGGCGCCCTGCGGCCCGCCGCCTCGACGGCGGCCAGCCTCCTGGTCACCGGTCTCGCGAACGGGGTCGCAGTGAAGTTCCAGGTGCTCGCCACCAGCGCGGCGGGTGCCGGCTCGTACTCGGCACTCTCCGCCGCCGTCACGCCTGCGACCGTGCCCAGCGCACCCGTCATCGGGTCCGCCACGGCCGGGAACGGTGCCGCGACGGCCCGCTGGACGCCGGCGGCCATCGGCGGCCAGGCGATCACCGGGTACTCGGTCCGGGTCGTCAACGCGGCCACGAACGCGCAGGTCGGCGCGCTGCGCAGCGCCGCGGCCGACGCCACCAGCCTGAGCGTCACCGAGCTCGCGAACGGCGCCCCGGTGAAGTTCCAGGTCCTCGCCACCAATGCCGTGGGGGCGGGTCTGTACTCGGCCCTGTCCGCCGCGGTGACCCCGGCCACGGTGCCCGGCGCACCGGTCATCGGCGCGGTGACCGCCGCGAACCTGTCCGCGCTCGTGCGCTGGACCGCCCCGGCCAACGGGGGTCTCGCGATCAGCGGGTACTCGGTCCGGGTCGTCGACGCGACCACCGAGGTCCAGGTCGGCTCCCTGCGGGCCGCCGCCGCGGGCTCGACCAGCCTGACCGTCACCGCCCTGGCCAACGGCAACGCGGTCAAGTTCCAGGTCCTCGCCACCAGCGCGGCCGGGACGGGCGCCTACTCCGACCTGTCCAGCGCCGCCACCCCCGCGACGACGCCGAGCGCCCCCGGCATCGGGGTGACCACCGCCGCGAACGGCTCGGCGACCGCGCGCTGGACGGCGCCGGCCAACGGCGGCCTCGCCGTCAGCGGGTACACGGTCCGGGTCGTCAACGCGGCCACGAACGCGCAGCTCGGAGCCCTGCAGCCGGTCGACGCGAGCGTCACCACACTGACGGTCAGCGGGCTCGTCAACGGGACCCCGGTGAAGTTCCAGGTCCTCGCCACGAACGCGGTGGGCGCGGGCCCGTACTCGGCGCTCTCCAACGCGGCGACGCCCGCGACGGTGCCCGGCACGCCCGTCATCGGGACCCCCACCCCGGGGAACGTGTCCGCGCTGGTCCGCTGGACCGCGCCGGCCAACGGCGGGCTCGCGATCAGCGGGTACACCGTCCGGGTCGTCGACGCGGGTACCGAGGTCCAGATCGGCGCGCTGCGGGCCGCCGCCGCGAGCTCGACGAGCCTGACCGTCACCGGCCTGACCAACGGGACCCCGGTCAAGTTCCAGGTCCTCGCCACCAGCGCCGCCGGGACGGGCAGCTACTCCGACCTGTCCGTCGCCGTCACCCCCGCGACGACGCCGAGCGCCCCCGGCATCGGGGCGATCACCTCGGGGAACGCCACGGCGACCGTCCGCTGGACGACCCCGGTCGACGGCGGCCTCGCGATCACCGGGTACTCCGTCCGGGTCGTCAGCGCGGCCACGAACGCGCAGATCGGCGCGCAGCGCAGCGCCGCGTCCGACGCGACGACCCTCGCGATCACCGATCTCGTCAACGGGGTCGCCGTGCGGTTCCAGGTGCTGGCCACGAACGCCGCGGGAGCGGGTCTCTACTCGGCCTTGTCCGCCACGGTGACCCCGGCCACGGTGCCCGGCGCACCGCTCATCGGCACGACCACGACCGCGAACACCACGGCGACCGTCCGCTGGACCGCGCCGGCCAACGGCGGGCTGGCGATCAGCGGGTACCTGATCCGGGTCATCGATGCCACCACCGAGGCCCAGGTCGGCGCCCTGCGGTCCGCGAGCGCCGGCGTGACGAGCCTGACGGTCACTGGCCTGGTGAACGGCACCGCGGTCAAGCTCCAGGTCCAGGCCACGAGCGCCGTCGGGCCCGGTGGCTACTCGGCCCTGTCGAACACCGGAACTCCGGCGACCGTGCCCGCAGCGCCCGGCAGCGGGACCGCGTCCGCGTCCGACGTGTCGGCGGTCGCGCGATGGACCGAGCCGGCCAACGGTGGCTCGGCGATCACCGGGTACTGGGTGCGGGTGGTCAACGCGACCACGAACGCGCAGGTCGGCGCGCTGCAGGCGGCGACCGCGGACGCCACCAGCCTGGCCGTCACCGGTCTCGTGAACGGGACCGCAGTCCGGTTCCAGGTCCAGGCCACGAACCTGCTCGGGGCGAGCGCGTACTCGGCGCTGTCCGGCGCCGTGACGCCGGCGACGGTGCCCGGCGCGGGCGCCGTCGTCGGCACGGCGGGGACGCTGGGCGGCGCGATCACGGCGTCGGCCAGCTGGACACCACCGGCCTCAACCGGCGGCGCCGTCATCGACGGCTACGTGGTCACCGCCCTGCTGCTCGACGGCGACGGCGCGGTCGTCGCCCGGACCACGTCCGCCGTCCAGCCGTCCGCCGCCAGGTCGCTCGCCATGACCCTGGTCGCGGGCAGCTACCTGTTCACGGTCGAGGCCCTCAACGCGGTCGGTCTCGGCGCCGCGGCGAGCAGCCCCGGAGCCGTCGTTGCGCAATAGATCCTCCGGCGGGCGTCATCCCCTGGCGTGCGGTCACCCCCGTTTTGCGCCGAACCGGGCTTTTGCCCCTCGAGGTGATTCCCGCCGACACCCTCTCAATTCACTCTTCCGGCCCTCCCGACCGGCAAGGCCCAGCCGCCATAAAGGAACTGCTCAAATTCGCGTTCTGCGAACATCCCGGCATTCTGCGAGGTCCGCTGACTTCGCAGAATGGGGCGATGTTCGCAGACCGGCCGCCGAGACAACCTGGGGAGACCTGTGAGCCTGATTCCCGTTCGACGGCGGTCCGCGCCACGTGTTCTCGCCGCGGCGATCGTCGCGGCGGCACTGATGGTGGGGCTCGGGGGTGGCGCGCAGGCGCTCGCGTCGCCCGGTCCCGGGACCCGCGCGACCACGCTGTACATCGTGCGGTACAGGCCAGGTTCGGACGTGCGTGCGCAGGCCCGGACGTCGGGCATCAGCGACACGCAGGTGACCCGGCGACTGAGCCACGTGTTCCCCGGCATGTTCGCCCGCCTCACCCCGGCACAGCGGGACGCCCTGCGCGCCGACCCGTCCGTCGCGGCCGTCGAGGCGGATGGTCCCGTGCGCGCGACCGACACCGAGGTGAACCCGCCGTGGGGTCTGGACCGGATCGACCAGCGCGCGCTCCCCCTCTCGACGACCTACAGCTACGGGCCCGACGGCGCCGGCGTCACCGCGTACGTGATCGACACCGGGATCTTCGCCGCGCACGCCGACTTCGGCGGCCGGGTGGCCGCGGGGTACAACGCGGTTGACGATGCGAACGGCACGGACGACTGCAACGGGCACGGCACCCACGTTGCGGGCACCATCGCCGGCGCGAGGTACGGGGTCGCCAAGCTGGCCACCCTGGTGCCCGTCCGCGTGCTCGACTGCACCGGCTCCGGCTACGTGTCCGCGGCCATCGCGGGCCTGGACTGGGTCGCGGCGAACCACCTGGACGGCGCGCCCGCCGTGGCCAACCTGAGCCTCGGTGCCGACCCGTCCTCGAGCCTGGACGCCGCCGTGGCCGCTGTCGTCGCCGACGGCGTCACGGTGGCCGTCGCCGCCGGAAACGAGACCACGAACGCCTGCAACTCCTCCCCCGCCGCGGAGCCGACGGCCCTCACCGTCGCGGCGTCGAGCTCGACCGATGCGCAGGCCTCGTTCTCGAACTACGGCAGCTGCGTCGACCTGTACGCCCCCGGCGTGTTCATCACCTCCGACTGGACCACCTCGACGACGGCGACCGCCGTGCTCTCCGGCACCTCGATGGCCTCCCCGCACGTCGCGGGCGTCGCCGCGCTCATCACGTCGGCCCATCCGACGTGGACCCCCGCGCAGGTCAGTGCGCTGCTCCTCGCCGACGCGACGACCGGCGCCGTCGGCGGCGCCACGACGGGCACGCCCAACCGGCTGTTGTACGAGAGCCCGGCGCTCGCCGATCCGCCGGCCGCGCCGGCCATCGGGGTCGCGAGCGGGTCGAACGCGTCGGCGGTCGTCCGCTGGACCGCTCCGAGCAGCAGCCTGCCGATCACCGGGTACTCGGTCCGGGCGGTCAACGCCACCACCCTGGCCCAGGTCGGCGCCCTGCGGCCCGCGTCCGCCGGGGCCACGAGCGTCACGGTCACCGGCCTGGTCAACGGGACCGCGGTGAAGTTCCAGGTCCGGGCCGCCAGCGCGGCCGGGACCGGGGGCTACTCCGCCTTCTCCAACACCGTGACCCCGGCGACCGTGCCCGGCGCGCCGGTGATCGGGACCACCACGGCAGGAAACACCACGGCGACAGCCCGGTGGACCCCGCCCGCGAACGGCGGGCGAGCAGTCACCGGCTACCTGGTCCGGGTCGCCAACGCTGCGACGAACTCACCGATCGGAACCCTGCGCCCGGCCGCCTCGGACGCCACGAGCCTGCTCGTCACCGGGCTGGTCAACGGCACCGCGGTCAAGATCCAGGTCCGGGCCACGAACTCGCTCGGGTCGGGCGCCTACTCGGCCCTGTCCAACGCGGCAACCCCCGCGACGGTGCCCGGCGCCCCCGCCATCGGCACGTCCACCGCCGCGAACGGATCGGCGACCGCCCGCTGGGCGGCAGCTGCCAGCGGCGGGCTCGCGGTCACCGGATACACGGTCCGGGTCGTCAACGCGTCCACCAAGGTCCAGATCGGCGCCCTGCGGTCGGCGAGCGCCGCGGCGAGGAGCCTGACCGTCACCGGTCTCGTCAACGGAACCGCCGTCAAGCTCCAGGTCCGGGCCACCAACGCGGTCGGGACGGGGAGCTACTCGTCCCTGTCGAACTCCGTCACTCCGCGCCCCTGAGCGCCGCTGCCCGGAGCGACCCGGCCGGACGCGCGCCCCGGAGGTCGTGCGGCTCCCGGGGAACGCGGCCTCCGGGTTCATCCGCAGTCAGGGGCACGCAGCCTCGCGTCATGCGACCCCCGCGCCGCGCGACCTACGGGTCACGCCGCGTCGCGTCATGCGGCGTCAGAGCCGCAGCTTCATGCCCTCGTGCGAGGCGACGAAACCGAGCCGCTCGTAGAAGCGGTGCGCGTCGGCGCGGCTCTTGTCCGTGGTCAGCTGCACGAGGTCGCAGCCACGCCGTCGGGCCTCCTCGATCGCCCAGCCCATCATGGCCGCGCCCAGACCCTGCCCGCGCAGGGCCGTGTCGACCCGGACCGCCTCGACCTGAGCCCGCAGCGCTCCCCGCCGGGACAGGCCAGGCAGGAAGGACAGCTGCATCGTGGCGACGACCGCCTCTCCGGGGGGCGCACCAACGGCGACGACGAGCAGGTGCGCCGGGTCGGCGTCGATCATCCGGAACGCACGCTCGTACGGCGCCAGGTCCCCCTCGGCGAGGTTCTCCCGCGCGCTCCCCAGCGCGTCGGCCGCGAGCAGCCGCACGATCGCGGGCAGGTCGTCGACCGTCGCGCGGCGCAGCCGCATGCGCGAGGAGGTCAGGGTCAGCTCGGTGAGCGGTGGGTTCACACGAGCGAGTGTCTCCCGCCGTCCCCGGCGGTGCGTGCAGATCCCCCCTCCCGTAACGTCCGAGCGTTGACGTCCTATAGGACGTCAACGCTCGGACGTTGCGGGATTCTTGTGGCCGCGCCGGGCGACCTGATCGCCCCGATCGAGGCCGGCCTGCTCGACGCCGGCGCGATCCTCGAGCTCGGCGACATTCCTGCTTGTGCCGTCGCCGGGCGCGCGAACGCCGACCAGCTCACCGTCTTCAAGAGCCTCGGCTCGGCCGTCCTGGACACAGTAACCGCCCACAAGGTCTACACAGCCGCCCTCACCCAAGGCCAAGGCCAAGGCCAAGGCCAAAAAGTAGACCTCTGACCCGAGTCGCTCACCCGAGTGCGGGACTTTGGCTGTCATTCGGGCCGTTTAGACAGCCAAAGTCCCGCACTCGCGGGAATCGATCCTGGTTTCCAGGCGCGAGTGCGGGCGTTCTGCTGTCTATTCGGCGATTCAGGCAGCAGAACGGCCGCACTCGCGCAGCAGGCAGCAGAACGGCCGCACTCGCGCGAATCCGCTCGGCACTGGCGTCACGACGACGTCAACCTGAGCGAACCTCACCACCCGTAACGTCCGAGCGTTGACGTCCTATAGGACTTCAACGCTCGGACGTTGCGGGTTTTGGAGGTGGTGACCTCCCGTCGCCAAAGGTGGAGGTGGTGACCTCCGGCGCGGCCGGGGACGGCCGGGGACGGCTCAGCGGGTGTCGGCCCCCGTCCGGGCCACGCTCGCGCGGCCGGCCTCGAGCCGGGCGACCGGCACCCGGAACGGCGAGCAGGACACGTAGTCCAGGCCCACCGCGTGGAAGAACGCGATGGAGTCCGGGTCCCCGCCGTGCTCGCCGCACACCCCGATGGTCAGGTCGGGACGCGTCTGGCGCCCCTCCTCGACCGCGATGCGCACCAGCCGCCCGACGCCCCGCAGGTCGACCGTGTCGAACGGGGAGTCGGTGAGGACCCCGTTGGCGGCGTACTCGGAGAAGAATGCACCTTCGACGTCGTCCCGGGAAAAGCCCCACGTGGTTTGCGTGAGGTCGTTGGTGCCGAACGAGAAGAAGTCGGCGGCCGTGGCGATCCTCCCGGCTGTCAGGGCGGCCCGGGGCAGTTCGATCATCGCCCCGATCGGTACCTCGAGGGTGACGCCCTCCCGCTCAGCGACCTCCGACAGGATGCGTTCGGCCTGGTCACGGACCAGGTGCAGCTCCATCAGCGACGCGACCAGCGGGACCATGATCTCCGCCCTCGGGTGCCCGCCGGCCTTGATCCGCGTCGTGACAGCCTCGGCCACCGCGCGAATCTGCAGCTCGAACAGCCCCGGGACGACCAGCCCGAGGCGCACCCCGCGCAGGCCGAGCATCGGGTTGGCCTCACGCATCCGCCCGACCGCCGCGAGCAGGGCGACGTCGTGCTTGTCCGCCTTGCCGGCCGCATTGGCCAGCGCGACCTTGACGGCGAGCTCGGTGTAGTCGGGCAGGAACTCGTGCAGCGGCGGGTCGATCAGCCGGATGGTGGTCGGCAGGCCGTCCATCTCCGCGAGCAGGTCGACGAAGTCCTCGCGCTGGAGCGGCAGCAGCGCGTCGAGCGCGGCCTGGCGCACCGTGTCGTCGGTCGCGAGGATCACGCGCTCGATCAGCACGCGACGCTCGCCGAGGAACATGTGCTCGGTCCGGCACAGCCCGATGCCCTGGGCGCCGAGCGCCCGAGCCCGTCGGGCGTCCGCCGCCGTGTCGGCGTTCGCGTGCACGTGCAGCCGGCGCACCTTGTCGGCGTGCACGAGCAACCGGTCGACCGACCGCACCAGGTCGGCGACGTCGGCGTCGTCGCCCGCCGCCTCGACCGCGGCGTCCAGGCCGTCCTCGAGGTAGCGCACGACGGGGGACGGGACGACCGGGACGTCGCCTCCGAACACCTCGCCGGTGCCGCCGTCGATGGCGATGATCTCGCCCTCGCGCACGGTGCGACCGGACACGACGAACTGGCGCAGGACCGCGTCGACGTCGAGCGCCTCGGCGCCCACGATGCAGGTGGTGCCCATGCCGCGCGCGACGACGGCCGCGTGGCTCGTCTTCCCGCCGCGCGAGGTGAGCACGCCGACGGAGGCGATCATGCCGCCGAGGTCGTCGGGGTTCGTCTCGCGGCGGACCAGGATCACGTCCTTGCCGTCCGCGGCCCACTTCACGGCGGTCGGGGAGTCGAAGACGGCCATCCCGACGGCCGCGCCGGGTGAGGCCGCCATCGCCGTCGTAAGCAGGTCACGCTCTGCCCGGGAGTCGAACTGCGGGAACATCAGCTTGCCCAGCTGGGCGCCGCTCACCCGCTCGAGCGCCTCGTCCATCGTGATCAGGTGCTCGTCGACGAGCTGGATCGCGATCCGGAACGCCGCCGCCGCGGTCCGTTTGCCCACGCGGGTCTGCAGCATCCAGAGCTTGCCGCGCTCGACGGTGAACTCGATGTCGCACAGGTCGCGGTAGTGGGTCTCGAGGCGCCGCATGGCCAGGCGGAGGGCGGCGTACGCCTTCGGGTCGATCAGCTCCAGGTCGGCGAGCCCCAGGACGTTGCGGATGCCGGCGACGACGTCCTCGCCCTGGGCGTTGGTGAGGTAGTCGCCATAGACGCCGACGACGCCGGTCGACGGATCGCGGGTGAAGCAGACTCCGGTGCCGGAGGTCTCGCCCAGGTTGCCGAACACCATCGTCATCACGTTCACGGCGGTGCCCAGGTCTGCCGGGATGCGCTCGCGGCGCCGGTACAGCCGCGCCCGCTCGGTGTTCCACGAGTCGAAGACGGCGGCGATCGCGAGGTCGAGCTGCTCGCGCGGGTGCTGCGGGAACTCGCGCCCGGACACGTCACGGACGATCGTCTTGTACTGCTCGACCAGGCCGGTCAGGTCGTCGGCGGTGAGCTCGACGTCGGTCGCCGCGCCGCGCTTGGCCTTCAGGGCGTCCAGCGCGTCGGCGAACAGGTCGCCGTCGATGCCGAGCACGGTCTTGCCGAACATCTGGATCAGCCGGCGGTAGGAGTCCCACGCGAAGCGGTCGTCGCCCGAGAACTTCGCCAGGCCCTGCACCGACGCGTCGTTCAGCCCGATGTTCAGGACGGTGTCCATCATCCCGGGCATGGAGAACTTGGCGCCGGAACGGACCGAGACGAGCAGCGGCTCGTGGAAGTCACCCAGGCTGCGCCCGACGGCGTCCTCGATGCGCCGCACGGCCATGGTCACCTCGACCCGCAGCTCGGGCGGCAGGATCCCGGTGCTCAGGTAGGACCGACAGGCCTCGGTGGTGATCGTGAAGCCCGGCGGGACCGGCAGCCCGAGGTTGGTCATCTCGGCAAGGTTTGCGCCCTTGCCTCCGAGCAGGTCCTTGAGGTCCTTGTTGCCCTCGCTGAAGTCGTACACATACGTGCCCACGGCGCGCCTCCCATGACACAGGGGCGGCTACTTTGCCGACCCCCTCTATCTGCGATCTTGCTCCGCGGGTCGGGGGGTTCCCCCGGACCTAAGGCCCGCTTTGGACAATGCGGCGGTCGTGCCGCGGACGCTGTCGCGGACCGGAGCGTGGACAGCGGATCGGCGCCCGGAATACCGTTGAACTCAGACGACCGCGCCGCGCAGCGGCGCAGATCCCGCACGCAGCACGTCGCTGGGAGGTCCGATGAGGAGCACAGTGAGCATCCTCGTCTGGCGGGGCATCCTCGCCATCGTCGTGGGGATCGTCGCGGTCGCGTGGCCGAACATCACTCTCGGGGCGTTCGTCGTCCTGTTCGCCGTCTACGCGTTCCTCGCGGCGATCATGGAGACCGCGCGGGCGCTGGGGTCCGACACCTCCGGTCAACGGGTCGGGCGGGCGCTGCTCGCGGTCCTCGACGTCGCGGCCGGTGTGGTCGCGCTCGAGTGGCCGTCGATCACCGTCCTTGTCCTCGTGCTGTGGATCGCCGGCTGGGCCTTCGTGACGGGCGCGTTCGACGTCCTGCTCGCGTTCCGGCTCCAGGGGCGCAGCGGTGAGCGGACGCTGCTCGCGCTGGGCGGGCTGGTCTCGGTCGCGCTGGCGGTGGTCCTGGTGATCCGTCCCGACATCGGCGCGGTCGTCCTGGCCCAGGTGTACGGCCTGTTCAGCCTGGTGAGCGGGATCGCGGCGCTGGTGATGGCGGCGAACCTGCACCAGTCGCAACGCGAGCCGCACCTGCGTGGAGCGAGGACCGCCTAAGCGGGTCGTCGGGCCGGGCGGTCGACGGGCCGGACGGGTCCTCGGGGCGAGCGGGTCGACGAGCCGGGCGGTCGACGGGCCGAGTGGGTCCTCGGGGCGAGCGCGCCCGGGGTCCCTGGAGCGCGAGTTGCGAGTTCGCGAGATGCGAGTTGATGTCGCAGGTTTTCGCTTCTGAGCGACAACAACTCCCAGTTCGCGTATGGCCCGCGCCGGACGGGCGCGTGGATCGGGCGGCCGACCCCGGGTTGGCTCGGCGACGGTTCGTCCACCGGGCCGTAGGTGGGACGCGGTGCCGGGGCTGATCGGGCTCATCGTCTGGTGGATGAGCCAATCCGCACCGATCCCCGCCGGGCCCTTTTGCGTCGTCGACGCGCACGCCTCGGGCATCACGACCGGCCAGCTCCGCAGCCGATCGCTCGCCGCGCCCATCCGAGGGGTGCGCATGCCCGCCGACGGCGACCTCGCGATGCGCTGCCGCGCGATCGGCCTGCACCTGCCCGACGACGCCGCGTTCTCGCACTCCACGGCCGCCACTCTCTGGGGGCTGCCGCTGCCGCGGGACGCCGACCCACGCGACGCCGACCCGCGGCGCACCGACCTGGTCCCGCTCGTGCACGTCATCGGTCCACAGGGATTTCCGCCGATCGACGCCCTCGCGACCGCGTCCCACCAAGGGGTGCGCGCCGACGAGATCGTGAGTGCTCGGGGTCTACCGCTCACCACCGTGGCCCGGACCTGGGCCGATTGCGGGGCCGTGCTCGACAACATCGACCTCCTGATCCTGACCGACGCCGTCCTCGCGCTTCGCTACCCACCGACCTCTCGGTCGGAGCTCGCCGATGCACTCGCGCGTTCGGCCGGGCAGCGCGGCTGCAAGGCGCTCCGCCGCGCGCTCGAGCTGTCTCGGCACTTCGTCGATTCCCCCATGGAGACCAGAACCCGCCTGCAACTGATCGCGTCGGGCTTCCCCTGCCCCCTGGTCGGCGCGGACCTCTTCGACGACCGCGGGTGCTGGATCGCGCGACCGGACCTGTGCTGGCCGGCGCTGCGGATCGCGATCGAGTACGACGGCGAGCACCACCGCACCGACCGGTATCAGTACGCCAAGGACATCCACCGCAAGGAAGCGATGGAGGACCTCCGCTGGCGCTCGCTCGTGCTCCTGTCCGACGACGTGCTGCGCCGCTGGGCGATCACCGCCGCCCGCCTGCGCGACATCTTCGCCTCCCGCGGCGTCGCCGACCCCGCAACCCTCCCCGACGAGCCCGACCACCTCACCCGCCCCCGCCTCACGACCGCGCGCGGGCACTGAACCGTTCGGACGTCATCGAACTAGGAGCTGTTGTCGTCAGGTCGCCGGAAAGAGGACAACGACTCCTAGTTCGCGGAGCCCACGCGTCGCGAACGAGTCCGGACCTCGATCCGGCCTCGATGCTCGAGCGCTCAGAGGCCGAGGATGTCGTCGACCTAGGAGTTGTTGTCCTCAGATCGGCCGAAAGAGGACAACGACTCCTAGGTCGTGGATCGGCTCGTCCGTGGGGTCGCTGAGGGGCCGGGCGCGGAGCGACGCGGGTCGCGAGAGGCTCGGTCGAGGAACTGATTCGGTCGCGGCGGAGCCCTGACGTGGGCGTTTGACGGGGGTTCGGTGCATCGACATACTCATGTAATCGTTCTCATGGTATCGATTACATGCCGCGCGATCCGCAGCTCGAGGACGAGCGCGGAACCCCACACAACGCAGAGGGAACGTCGATGGCGACGATCAAGGACGTGGCGCGAGCGGCGAACGTGTCGACCGCGTCGGTCTCGCGCGTCCTTGCCGGGCACCCCAGCGCGTCGGACGAGATGCGCGAGCGAGTGCTCGCCGTCGTGCGTGACCTGGGCTTCCACCCCAACGCCGTCGCCCGCTCGATGCGGACCACCGGCACCAAGACCGTCGGCCTGGTCGTCTCGGACCTGCTGAACCCGTTCTTCACCGAGCTCGCCCGCGCCGTGGAGGACACCGCCCGGCGCACCGGGTACTCCGTGATCGTCGGCAACGCCGACGAGGACCCGGCGCAGCAGGACCACTACATCCGCATCCTGCTCGAGCGTCAGGTCGACGGCCTGATCGTCGTGCCCACCGTGGAGACCTCGCCGCTGCTCAAGGAGGCCGCCGAGCGCGGGCACCACGTGGTGCTCGTGGACCGGCCCGCGGCCGACGTCGACGCCCCGATCGTGCTGGCCGACGGCGCCGCGGCGATCGACGAGCTCGTCGACCACCTCGTGCGCACCGGGCGCCGCGACCTCGCGATCGTCACCGGACCGGACCACGCGGGCACCTCGCGCGAGCGGCTCGTCGCCTTCCGCGACGCGCTGGTGCGGCACGGCCTGCCGCTCGGCGAGGACCGGATCTGGCACGGGAACTTTCGCGCGGACTCCGGTCGCGAGGCGTTCGCCGACCTGCTCGGCTCCGCGAAGGTGCCCGACGCCGTCCTGGTCGCCAACGGCCCGATGGCGCTCGGCGCGCTCCAACTGCTGGCCGAGCGGAGCGGCTCCCCCGCCATCCCGGACGACCTCGCGCTCGCCGTCTTCGACGACATGCCCTGGTTCTCGCTGCTGCGCCCCACGCTGACCGCCATCGAACAACCCACCGCCCGCCTCGGCGAGCGCGCCATGCAGATGCTGCTCGCCCTGATCGGTGGCGAAGCGGTGCCCGACGAGCGCCTCGCCTGCCGGCTCGTGCTGCGCGAATCGACCAACCCACGGAGGAGCGAATGACCGACCAGGCCCCCGCCACCGAGATCACCGAGATCACCGAGATCACCGACACCGCCGAGGACGAAGCACCCGGCCCCGAGCTGCTCCGCGTCGAGGGCCTGGTCAAGCGCTTCCCCGGCGTGCTTGCCCTCGACGGCGTCTCGTTCGACCTGCACGCGGGCGAGGTGCACGTCCTGCTCGGCGAGAACGGCGCCGGCAAGTCGACCCTGATCAAGTGCCTCGCCGGGGTCTACCAGCCCGACGGCGGCCAGGTCTTCGTCGACGGCAACCCGGTGCACCTGAACACCACCGCGCAGGCCGAGGCGCTCGGCATCGCGACGATCCACCAGGAGTTCAACCTGGTCCCGCAGCTGAGCATCGCGGAGAACGTCATGCTCGGCCGCCAGCCCCGCCGCTTCGGCATGATCGACAAGCGCGCCACGATCGCCGCCGCGCGCCGCGCGCTCGAGCGCGTCGGCCTCACCGTCGACCCGCGCACGCCCGTCAGGAGCCTCGGCGTCGCCCGCCAGCAGCTCGTGGAGATCGCGAAGGCGCTCAGCCTGGACGCCCGCGTGCTCATCCTGGACGAGCCCACGGCCGCGCTCGCCGACGACGAGGTCGACCGGCTCCTGGAGCTCATGTCCGAGCTGCGCGAGACCGGCGTCGGCATGGTGTTCATCTCCCACCACCTCGACGAGATCCGCCGCATCGGCCACCGCGTCACCGTGCTGCGCGACGGGCGCTCGGTCGGGACGGTGCCCGCGCGAACCCCGTCCGGTGAGCTCGTCAGGCTGATGGTCGGCCGCTCGATCGAGTCCCTGTACCCGCGCGAGCGCGGCGACGCCGGCACCGCGCTGCTCACCGTAGAGGGCCTGACCCGAACAGGATCCTTCGACAACATCAACCTCACCGTGCATGCGGGCGAGGTCGTCGGCCTCGCGGGACTGGTCGGCGCGGGCCGCACGGAGGTGCTGCGAGCCGTATTCGGCGCCGACACCTACGGCGAAGGAAACGTGGCCGTCCGCGGCAAGAACATCCCCAAGCACGACGTGCACGCCGCCATCGGCGCCGGGCTCGGCCTGGTGCCCGAGGACCGCAAGGCCCAGGGCCTCGTGCTCGGCGCGTCGGTCGGCGAGAACCTCGGCATGGTCTCGCTGCGCGCGGCCACCCGAGCCGGGCTGGTCGACCGCAAGCGGCTCAAGGCCATCGCCGTGGCCGCCGTGCAGGACCTCAGCATCCGGACCCCCGGCATCGGGGCGCTGGTCAAGAACCTCTCGGGCGGCAACCAGCAGAAGGTCGTCATGGGCAAGTGGCTCGCGGCCGACCCGGCGGTCCTGCTGCTCGACGAGCCGACCCGCGGGGTCGACGTCGGCGCCAAGGTCGAGATCTACCAGCTCGTCAACAAGCTCACCGCGTCAGGTCGCGGCGTCCTGCTCGTCTCCTCGGACCTGCCCGAGGTGCTGGGCATGTGCGACCGGATCCTCGTCATGGCGCACGGACGCCTCGTCGGCGAGCTCACCCACGAAGAAGCCACCCAGGACGCCGTGATGGCCCTGGCCGTGCAGGAAGTCGAGTCCACTCGTGCCCGTTGACACCGCAAGCCCGACCACCGGCCGCGCCCGCGATCTGGGCTCCCGCGCCCAGGTGCTGCTCGGCCAGAACGGCGCCCTCGTCGCCCTCGTGCTGCTGTGCGTGGTGATGGCCGCCATGAGCCCGGTGTTCTTGCACACCCAGAACCTGCTCAACGTGGGGGTGCAGGCCGCCGTCGTCGCGATCCTCGCCTTCGGGCAGACGTTCGTGATCGTGTCCGCGGGGATAGACCTCTCGGTTGGCTCGGTCGCGGCGCTCGCCGCGATCGTCACGGGGTACACCTCGGCCGTGAACGGCCTGCCGCCGCTGCTCGCGATCGCGCTCGGCATGGCGACCGGCGTCGGCGCCGGGCTGGTGAGCGGCCTGCTGATCGCCTTCGGCCGGCTGCCCGCGTTCATCGCCACGATGGCGATGCTCTCGATCGCCCGCGGCCTCGCACTGGTCCGCTCCAACGGCGAGCCGCAGCCCCAGCCCGACGACGTCGCGTGGCTGGGCCGGACCATCGGCGGCTGGCTGCCGATGCCGGTGCTGATCATGATCGTGCTCGGCGTGGTCGCCTCGTTCATCCTCAACCGCACCTACACCGGGCGGGCGATGTACGCGATCGGCGGGAACGAGGAGGCCGCGCGGCTCTCGGGCATCAACGTCCGCCGCCAGAAGCTGATCATCTACGCGCTGTCCGGGCTGTTCGCCTCGATCGCCGGCCTGGTGCTCGCCGGACGGCTGGTCTCGGGCCAGCCGCAGGCCGCGACGGGCTACGAGCTCGACGCGATCGCCGCCGTCGTCATCGGTGGCGCGAGCCTCGCCGGCGGGTCGGGCCGCGCGTTCGGCACCCTGATCGGCGCCCTCGTGCTGGCCGTGATCCGCAACGGCCTCAACCTGCTGAACGTGTCCTCCTTCTGGCAGCTGGTCGTCATCGGCGTGGTCATCGCCCTGGCCGTGCTGACCGACACCCTGCGCCGCCGGCGCGTCTGACCGACCCCCCGCACTGCACACGCACCACCCCACCTGAGATCCCACCTGAGAATAAGGAACGGTTCCGATGAAGAAGCCCGCCTTCGCATTCGCCGCACTCGTCGCCGCGAGCACCATGGCCCTCGCCTCGTGCGGCTCGGCCGACGCCGGCGGTTCCGCCCCCGCCGGCGGTTCGTCCGACGTCAGCCTCGGCCTGGCCCTGTCCACGCTGAACAACCCGTTCTTCGTCTCGGTGCGCGACGGCGCGCAGGCCGCGGCCAAGAAGGCGGGCGTGAAGCTCACGGTCACCGACGCGCGCGACGACGCCACCCAGCAGGCCGACCAGGTGCTGAACTTCCAGACCCAGGAGCTCGACGGCGTCATCATCAACCCGGTCGACTCCGACGCCGCCGGCCCGATCGTCTCGCCGCTGCTCGCCGCCAAGACCCCGGTGGTGGCCGTGGACCGTGCCGTCAACGGCGCGACGGTCAGCTCGTTCGTGTCCTCGGACAACGTCAAGGGCGGCAGCCTCGCAGCCGACGCGCTGGCCAAGGCGATCGGTGAGAAGGGCGAGGTCATCGTGCTGCAGGGTGTCGCCGGGACCTCCGCGTCGCGTGAGCGCGGCAAGGGCTTCGCCGAGGGCATCGCCGCGTACCCGAACATCAAGGTGGTCGCGACCCAGCCGGCCAACTTCGACCGGGCCAAGGGCCTGGACGTGGCGACCAACCTGCTGCAGGCCAACCCGGACGCCGTCGGGATCTTCGCCGAGAACGACGAGATGGCCCTGGGTGCGGTGCAGGCCCTCGGCGCGAAGGCCGGCAAGGACGTCTTCGTGGTCGGCTTCGACGGCACGGACGACGGCGTCGCGGCCATCAAGGCCGGCACGATGACCGCCTCGATCGCCCAGCAGCCCGACGAGCTCGGCAAGAAGGCCGTCGAGACCGCGCTCGCGCTGATCGACGGCAAGAAGGCCGACGCGACCATCTCCGTGCCGGTCGTCGTGGTGACCAAGGACAGCAAGTAGTCCTCCCGCCACGCACCGGCGCCCCCTCCGCACCCACCCGAGAGAAGCTCATGCGCACGCACCAGATCGTGGTCGTCGGGTCGGCCAACGCCGACCTCGTCCTGGACGTCGACCACCGCCCGGCGGCCGGGGAGACCATCCTGGGCTCCGACGTCGTGACCACCCCGGGCGGCAAGGGCGCCAACCAGGCGGTCGCCGCCGCGAAGGTGGGCGGGGACGTCGCCTTCATCGGCTGCGTCGGCGACGACGGCCACGGCGCGCTGCTCCGGGCGTCGCTCGCGGGTGCGGGCGTGGACCTCACCGGGCTGCGCACGGTGGACGCCCCGACGGGCAATGCGATCATCGTGATCACGCCCGACGGGGAGAACTCGATCATCGTCTCCCCGGCCGCGAACCGGCAGGTCAGCCCGCAGCTGATCGACGAGCTCGCGCCGCTCTGGAACGGCGCCGGCGTCGTGGTGGTGCAGCTGGAGATCCCGTTGGAGACCGTCGCGCACCTGGTCCTGCGGGCCAGCTCCGGCGGGGCCCGGGTGATCGTCAACGCCGCCCCGGCCGCGGCGCTGCCCGGCGTCATCCTCGCTGCGAGCGACCCGCTGGTGGTCAACGAGTCCGAGGCGGCGTTCCTGCTCGGGCACCAGGCGGGCAGCGCACCCCGGGCGGCGGACCTGCTCGCGGGCGACCTGCTCGCACTGGGACCGCGCTCGGTCGTGCTGACCCTCGGCTCCGACGGCGCGGTGCTGCTCGAGCGCCGCGCCGACGGCGGGG
>NZ_DATCNW010000047.1:0-5223 GCF_036565025.1 Pengzhenrongella sp. | reverse complement strand
TCGTTGCGGGCACGCCGGGCCGGTCCCCGGCGTGGCCGGTGAGCACGGCCGTGACGGCCTGGCGGGGCGTGCTGGGCTGCGCCGACGGGGTGTTCACCGCACCGTCGTGGGCCTTGTTCGCCGACCTGGTCGAGGCCTGGGTGTGCTGCCCGGCCCGGCGCACCATCACCGGCATGCTCACCCTGATCGACCCGGGCCGCCGGGGCGCGCACGACGCCTACCACCGCCTGATCCGAGCCGGGGTGTGGAGCACGGCCCGGCTCTGGCACAGGCTGGCCGTGCTCGCGGTGAACCGCCTCGCACCCGACGGGCCCGTCCCGCTGCAGGTCGATGACACCCTGCTGCACAAGTCCGGCCGCAAGGTCGACGGCGCCGGCAGTTTCCGTGACGCGGTGCGCTCCACCGGTGCCCGCATCGTCTACGCCCACGGGCTGAACCTCGTCGTGATCACCCTGCGGGTGCGCGCCCCGTGGGGCGGTGAGCCACTGGGTCTGCCGGTCAACGTCCGCCTGTTCCGCAAGGGCGGGGCGACCCACGCGCAGCTCGTCGAGCAGATGATCACCGAACTCGCCGGCTGGCTGCCCGGGCGCGTCCTGACCCTGTGCGGTGACGGCGCCTACGCCACCCTGGCCGGGGCCGGACTGCCCCGCACCCACGTGATCTCCCGGATGCGCCGCGACGCCGCCCTGTTCGCCCCCGCCCCACCGCGCACCGGCCGGCGCGGACGACCCGCGAAGAAGGGCGCCCGGCTGCCCACCCCACCCGAGCAGGCCGCCGCAGCAACCCGAACACAGTGGAGGCGAACCAGCATCGACCGACGCGGGCGCGACGTCGACGTCGACCTGCTCGCCCGAGCGGTGCTCTGGTACGCCGTCAACCCCGAGCACCAAGTGCTACTGGTCATCGTCCGCGACCCGGCCGGGATCGAGCGCGACGACTTCTTCTTCACCACCGACCTGAACGCCCAGCCTGCCGACGTCGCCGCCGAGTACGCCTCCCGCTGGTCCATCGAGGACACCTTCCGCGCCGTCAAACAACACCTCGGCGCCCAGCAGCCACAGAGCTGGAAAGACGCCGGCCCCGAACGCGTCGCCAACCTCTCATTCTGGATCTACACCGCGATCTGGTGCTGGTACATCCCCACCCACGGCGAAACGCCGCACTGGCCAAACCGACCCTGGTACCGGGCCAAGCGCACACCCAGCTTCCCCGACGCGCTCGCCGAACTACGAGCAACCCTGTGGCGGCAGCGAATTACCGCGATCTCCGGCCAGCAGCAACTCATCCCACAAATCGTCGACACCCTCATCAACACGCTCGCCCGAGCCGCCTGACTCCACCACGAACTGCGAAAGTCCACTGGCGGAAGTCAGGATAATCCCACTGCGGGCGCCGTGCCGGCGGTGAGCCTGCCTGCCGCGGTGGTTGTCGCCGGTGGGGCCAATCATCGCGACTGGGCTCGATGGACGGTTCGTGGTTCGGGCCCGTCAGGCGTCTAGATGCGGATGATCTCCAGGCCGGCAACACCGTCGAGCGCGTCGAAGCCGTCATCGTGTGTGACGAGCGGGATCCGATGCGCCACCGCGGTGGCCGCAATCCACAGGTCGTTGACCGGGATCCGGCGGTTGGTCTTGGCGAGGTGAGTTCGCAGATCGGCCCACCTGGACGCCACGGCGGCGTCGATCAGCAGGGGATCCTGTCGGGTCACGCGGTCCAATGTCGCGCGTCGGCGATTGCGATCGGATGCGTTCTGGGCTGCGAGCACGCCGGCCTCGAGTTCTGCGAGCGTGACTACGGAGACTTCCTGTTCTGTCGGCAGCCGCGAAACATCGAGATCCCGCCCAATTTCCTGCGCGATGAAGATGCTGGTGTCGAGTAGGCCGACCGGTACCGGAGGTGTCACACGATTGGCTGTGGGTAGTCGGTCGCCTCGTCACCCATGGCAAGCAGATCGTCGCGCAGTCCCGGGTCGGCTTGGCCGTGCTCGAGTAGGTCGATCAGCTCGGCACGCGTCATTCGGCGCCGTCGTCGGGTGTGCAGCGGCACGATCTCGGCGGCGGGCTTGCCGTTCACGGTTATGATCACTTCCTCGCCGTCCTGTACCCGGCGCAGCACGCCGGCGGTGTTGTTGCGCAGCTCCCGCGACGCGACGTAACTCATGGCTACCAGTGTAGCCGTTCTGTAGCACATTGGCCGACAGTCAGTCGTAGATGGCCTCGACCTGCCAGCGGCCGGTCGGTAGCGCACAGCTGACGAGGTAGGCCCGGCCGCTGACGTCGACGAGCTGACAGCGCACGACGTGCCGCGCCGACTCCGCGTTCCACCAGCGTTCGTCGACCGGCCACGGACCGGCCCAGGACTCGATCACGACCGGCTGCTCGGCACCGAACGCAAACCGGGCCGGCGGGTGCGGAACCGCACCGCGCGGGGTGACGACCACCGCCCGCCCAGCGTCATCGAGCACCTGCGCCGGGCACGGCGGGTCGAGCAGCACCGACGGCGCGGGCGCGGGCAGCTGCCCCGGCCACGGCTGCTCGGGCGAGCGCACCGCCGCCGGCTCGTCGCCCCATGGCACCAGCCGGGTGCGTTGCCCCGGATCGCGGCCACCGTCGAGCACCGACGTCAGTACCGAGCCGTGCCCGAGCAGGGTCTGCACCCGGGCCAGCGCGCGGTGGGCCCGCTCGTCCTGCTCGCCCGAGCCCCCCCACAGCGCCTGCTGGTGCACGCCGGTGGGCACCGCCTCGATCGGGACGAGCCGCAGCCGGCATACCCCGCCGGTAGGACGGCCGGCCCGCGACAGCCAGCCTTCGAGCTGCCACCGGATGCGGTCGAGCACGTCGAGCGTCGACAGCACGCCCGCGTGCCGCCAGCGGCGCACCGTCTCCTCGCCGTTCTCCGACAGCGCCTGCAGTTCCAGGCAGGTGCAGGCCAGCCCGTGCGCGCTCAGGTCGGTGACGAACTGCTCGGCTGCCCCGCGTGCGCTGAATGCCACCGTGTCGACGCGGTCTACTGGCGGCTCGAGGTCGAGCGTGACGGCGAACTCGACGGGCGGGCGCCGACCCGACACCGGACGGTCGTCGCGGCCGCCGGCCTGCCGGTGTGCCCACGCGCCGACCGGGCCGAACCGGGCCAGCACGTCGCGGGCGGGCAGCGCCGCGAAGGCCCCGAGCGTGAGTAGCCCGAGCCGGCGCAGCAGGTCGATCAGCGGCGCGGCGCCGGACGGGTCGAGCGTCTCGACGGGCAGGTCGGCGAGGAACGCAGGCGTTGTACCGGCCTCGATGATCAGTCCGCGGCGGGCGGCCTGCTCGGCCGCGAACGCGCCGTCGGCGATGCCGATCAGCACGTCCGCGCCGCCGATCGCGGGTAGCCCAGCGACCGCCCGCGACAACGCGTGCAGCACACCGGTCTCGCCGCCGAAGTAGCGCGTCGGTCCGCGTGCCCCGATCGCCGCCAGGCCGGGGCGGGTGATCTCGACGCCCGGCGCGATCGATTCGAGGACGGCTACCACCGGCTCGAAAGTGCGCGCCTCGGCGGCCTCGTTGCGGGCCAGCACGACGAGGTCGGGGCAGCGCGACTGCGCCTCGCGCCGCCGCAGCCCGCGCCGCACGCCCGCCGAGCGGGCGGGGTGCGAGCAGGCCACCACGTGGTTGGCGGTGACGACGGCGATCGGCGCTTCGGGGGATAACCCGGCGTCGAGACGGGCGGTGGTGACCGGCCAGTCCGGGCACCAGACCGCAACCATCCTCATCTTATTTCCCGCCGGGAGCGGCTCTTCGCGCAGCGCTCATCGCGTGGTGGACGTGGGCGCTCATCGTTAGCCGGCCAGGTTGACGACGGGCGCGAGGGTCTGCACGGTGCTGACCCCGCCACCGGCGGCGGGCAGCCAGAGTGTGGCCGACCGCGGGCGCGCCGCCTGCCCGCGCCCCTCGGCGCTGACGTCGACCTGGCGGGCACGCAGCCGCCCGGTGCCGGCGCCGATGCCCGTCCAGTGGGCGTCGCGCGCGGTCAGGCGCACGTCGGCGCCGGGCCATTCGTCGGTGCCGACGAGGTAGGGCATGAGCACGGCGTCGCGGCTGCGGGCCCGGGCCGCCAGGCGCCGCACGTCGCCGGGCGGCAGGCCGGACCGACCAGCAGGCGGGCGGGCCGCTACCACGTCGACCGCGTCGAGCAGCGCGCCCACCGCGGTCGTCCACCCGGTGCCCGGCTGTTCCACGATGGCCAGCCGGGACAGCTCGATGCCGTACTCGGCGGCCGCCTCAGCGCTGATGCGGGGGAAGCCGACCAGCGCGCACCAGGCGCCGTCGGCCGAAGCGGCACCGAGCAGCGCCAGCAACAGCGACACCGACCCGGTGACGCTGGCCGTGCTGCCCCGCCGCAGCCCGTCGGGCAGGATCGAGACGAGTGCCGGGGCTACTGGCAGCGGGGGAGTGGCGCGGCGGCCCAGATCGACGGCAGTGGAGCCGTCGGCCTTGCGGATCGCCACGTCGAGCATGTACCCATCATCGAACACCTGTTCGACTTAGTCAACTGGTGTCCGGAGTGTCCGACAGAGGGTTAACGGCCTTGGTCAAGTGGGACTTGTGGCTGTATATCGACCGCAACTCCTAGATGATCACAGCTCACCGAAGCGGGCTCGGCGCGCCCGGACAACACTCAGGTCTGGACGACTGGCGCCTCGCGGAGGCAATATGGGTGGGGACCTCGGGAGGCACCGATGGAACCGACCGTCACCACTGTCAAGGCTGAGCTCGACGCCGTACGAGTCCGCCGCGCCGAGCTGCGTGAAGCCCTCAGCCGCCTCGAACGATCGCTGGCCGCCCCCGCCTCGGGCCGCGCAGTCGTTTGGGGCGAACACGTGCACACCATCCTGGTCGAGATGGCCGAGGACTTCCGCGAGCACATCGACGTCACCGAAGGCCCGGACGGTCTGCACCACGCGATCCTGGCCGGCGACCTGCGCCTGGCCAACGCCGTCAGCGCGCTCGCAGCCGACCACATCCCCATCGCCGGCGAGATCGCTGACCTCGTCGCGGGAACCGAGCCACCGGTCACCGCGCAGGACGTCGATATCGTGCGCGACCGGGGCACGAACCTGCTCAGCCGGCTGGTCAGGCACCGTCAGCGCGGCGCCGACCTGATCTACGAGGCCTACCAGACCGACATCGGCGGCGGCGACTAGGACACGTCCGAGCTACTCGGCGAGTTCGAGGTCCAGGTCGCAGT
>NZ_DATCNW010000046.1:0-9582 GCF_036565025.1 Pengzhenrongella sp. | reverse complement strand
GTCGCCGTCGTCGCCGTCGTGGCCGCCGTCGGCGGCGAGCCCGTGCACGCGGCGAGGGCAGCGGTCAACGCGATGGCTCCGGCCAGGGCCAGGGTCCTGCGTGCGGTCATGATGCCTCCAGCTCAAGAGCGAACGACGACGATGAGCAACGACGAGGTTCACGCTAGGAAGGCGACGGTTAGCCGAGGGGTCCCGGACGGTAAGAGGAAGGCAAACTCTCGGCCGGGCCTCGCGATCCGCCCGGATCGGCACCCGCGGAAGCCATGATGGGCTCATGCGTCATCGCGTGGTCCGGGTAGCGGTGGTCGCCGTGGCCGTGGCCCTGGTGCTGTTCGCCGTGCCGCTGGGCGTCACGATCCGGTCGACGTACTTCGCCGAGGAGCGTGGCGCGCTCGAGCGGCAGGCCCTTGCGGCGGCCCTGCGCGTGGACCCCGGCTTCGGCGTCGGAGACCAGGTGGAGTTGCCGACGGCGGAAGCCGACACCCGGGTGGGGGTCTATGACACCACGCTGCGACTTCGGGCCGGTCGCGGGCCCGCGGCGGCCGACGCGATCACGCGACGTGCGGCCCATGGCGGTGCGGCCGACGGGCAGATGGGAAACGAGGTCATTGTCGCGGTCCCCGTCGCCTCCGGCGAGAACGTGATCGGGGTGGTCCGCGCGTCGGTGGCGGCCGGGGTGATCTGGCGACGTGTCGTGCTCGCCTGGCTCATCATGGCGGCTCTGGCCGGCTTCTGCCTGCTCGTCGCGATCCTGGTCGCGCGGCGCCAGGCCCGGCTGATCACCGAGCCGCTGGAGGCGTTGTCCGCCGCGTCCCAACGCGTCGCCGACGGCGACCTGACGGCGCGCGCCGAGCTGAGCAGCATCCCCGAGATCCGCCGTGTGGCCGGGACCCACAACGCGATGGTCAGCGGGCTCACCGCGGCGATCGAGCAGGAGCGCCACTTCAGCGCCAACGCCTCCCACCAGCTGCGCACGCCGCTCACCGGTCTCCAGCTCGGCCTGGACGCGGCCCTGCAGGACCCCTCGGGGGACCTTCGTTCGGTCCTCGAGGACGCCTCGCGGCGGGTGGGCGAGCTGCATCGCACCGTCGAGGAGGTCCTGGCCCTGGCTCGGCTGGCCCCGGATCAGTGGCTGGACGCGGAGGTTCGTCCGATCGGCGAGACGGTCACCGACGTCGAGCGCCGCTGGCACGGCCGCCTGGCGAGCGAGGGCCGGCGCCTGCTCGTGACCCTCGATTCCGGGGTCGCGACCTTCGAGGTCCCGGCCAGTCTGGTCGCCCAAATTTTGGATGTCCTGCTGGAGAACGCCCTGCACCACGGCCGGGGGATCGTGACACTGACGGTCCGCGAGATCGGCGAGACGCTCGCGCTCGATCTTCAGGACGAGGGGTCGATCGCCCTGGCGCCGACGGCTATCTTCGACCGCGGGACCTCCGGGGGCGGCGGGCAGGGCATCGGCCTGGCCTTCGCCCGATCAATGGCCGAGGCGCGCGGGGGACGGCTCGTGCTGGCGGGCGTGTCACCCGCGACGTTCACGCTCTTCCTCCCGAGCGACCCCACAGCCCCCGTGGCTTCGCCCCCGCCCCCCGCCCCGTCCGAGCGTTGACTTCACACCGGATCGGGTCGTTCAACGTGGTGAGCAGGTCCACGACCGTGCCCAACGGATCATCAGTCCCGTGTCCAGCACACCCGGCAACCGGCATCGATCGAGCGCACGACTCGGACGTCCGCTGACCGACCCCGACCCGAGTTGGGCGACGTGCGCCGGGTTCGGACTCGGGCCACAGCGCGCTCAGGTTTGGAACGGTCCGGACTCACCCTGAGCTGGGTAAAGCCTTGACCAGCACGCCCGTGCGGCCCTTCTTGCGCTCACCTTGGCCGTACTCCCTATCCACGCGCTCGTGACGAGGTTGGCGCGACCCATCCCCACGTCCAAGTAGGTTTCGTCGCATGACCGATCCCGAGACGGACCAGAACCCTGTGCCCGGCGAGGACCCCACGCCCGCGCTGGACCCCATAGCCGAGCAGCACCCCACGTCCGGTGAGGTCAGCGCAGCCGAGAGTGACCCCGCAGCCGGGCAGGACGCCGCGCCCCGGCGGCGACGTCCCCGCAAGGCGCTCTGGATCGCGTTCGCGTGCGTGGTCGTGCTGCTGGCGTTCGTGGCCGTGCGCGCGGCCGCGGCGGACTCGCAACGCCACGATGCCTCGACCGCCGCGACCCGCTTCCTTCGGACGTGGGCGAACGGTGACCTGTCCGCGCTACCTGCCCAAACGGTGAGCGGCTCCGCCGCCATCGCCGAGACCTACAAGGCGCTGGACCTCGCTCTGGGCATCACCGCGAAGACTCCCGCCGCCATGAGTGCGCAGCCGACGGCGAAGTCGCCGTCGTCGGCGGTGCCCATGCAGGTTAAGGTCGGGGCCCCGTCAGGGTCCGGCCACCTCATCACCGTGCCCGCGACCGTCACCGTCAAGATCCCGGGTCTGGGTACCTGGATCGATCACCTGCGGCTGAGCGTTCGGGTGGAAGGCAGCAAGGCGCTCGTCGACTGGTCGCCCGCGAGCATCAACGCCGAGATCAAGACCGGCGACCGCGTCCGGCTGACGCGGACCGTGCCCACCCGTGGCGCCATTCTCGGGGCGGGCGGCCGCCCGCTGCCGGCCGGTCCGGACGTGACCGCGCTGGTCGGCACCGTAGGTCCGGCCAGCGCCTCGGAGGCGACTGCAGACCCGACCCTGCGGGTCGGCGACGTCGTCGGCCAGAGCGGGCTGCAGGCCGCGGACGACGCGGCGCTGCGCGGAGCGCCGTCCGGAGCCCTGACGGTGGTCGACTCCGCCGGGCACCCCGGGGTGACGCTGATCCGGTGGGCCGGCACCGCCCCCAAGACCGTCTCCAGCACGATCGACCCGACGATGCAGACGGCGGCCGCGGCGGCCCTGGCCCCCACCGGCCATCCCTCCGCCCTGGTCGCGATCGACGCGCGCACGGGCGCCGTCCTGGCCGCGGCCTCGACCCCGGCCGGGTATCCCCGCGCGCTGCTGGGCCGCTACCCGCCGGGGAGCACGTTCAAGATGGTGACCCTCACGGCGGCCTTGCTGGCCAAGCACACGATGCACGATGCGACGTCGTGCACGCCGACGGCCACGGTCGACGGCTACGCCATGCACAACGCGAACAACGAGGCGTTCGGCACCATCCCCCTGCAACAGGCCTTCGCGGTGTCGTGCAACACGTCGTTCGTCCATCTCGCCATGAGCCTGCCCCACGGCACGCTGGCGACGGCGGCCACCCTGCTCGGCTGCAACACCGGCCACGCCCCGCTGGCCACCCCGTCCTACGGGTGCAGCTACCCCGCGAACGCCACCGGCTCGGCGTACGCGGCGTCCGCCATCGGGCAGGGAACCGTCCAGGCCAGCCCGCTGGCCATCGCGGCCATCGCGGCCGCGGCCGACTCCGGGACCTGGAACCAGCCCCACGTCACCCCCGGGCCGGCCGCGGCCAGCCATCCGCTGCCGGCGGCCGTTACGGCCGGGTTGCATGCGGGGATGCGGGCCGTGGTCACCTCGGGGACGGGCACGCCCGCGAACCTTCCTGGGACCCCGGTCTACGGCAAGACCGGGACCGCCCAGCAAGGCAGCGGAGCAAACGCGCCGACCGACGCCTGGTTCGCGGCCTTCCGCGGCAACGTCGCCATGGCCGTGATCGTGGAGGGCGGCGGGTTCGGGGAGAAGGTGGCCGCCCCGGTCGCCGCCAGGTTCCTCAGCGCGGCCACGCACTAGCCGGGCGGACGGGTGGCAGCCGCCGGCGGCCGGCCCGACCCAGCCCGCCGCTCACCGGGTCGGGCGAGACGAGAGCGTGCGCCGCCATACGAGCAGGGGTGCAGGTAGCGGTGCTGTCACCAGCAACTTGACATGGGGCACGATGCTGGTAGTGACCGTTAATCAAGTGGTCTGTATTCCTCGGGTTCGATCAGCCGATCGTCGCGAGGGGTGACGCAACTCGTCGTCGTCTCGTCGTCGTGGCGTCGATAGCGGTTCTTCCTGTCGTCTGGGTCGGAGCTGCTCCGTCTCGATCCGGCTGTTCCTGGCCCGCGCGCAAGCTACCTGAGCTGGCATGGCAGATCGTGGAGTGTTGCGACCCCGGCTGTGACGTGCCCCGACGACGGTGGGGCCATTCCAGGTGACCACACGCAGACCACGCTGCCGCGGGCGGGCGGGGGGCGTGGACTTGGCCACCAGCGGGGACATTCATGGCCACGAACCGTCTGTGTTGCCGTCACCTGCCCGTCATCGGCTGGTCATCGGGCCGAGCGAGCCTTTGGCGGCTGTCTCCCCGAGCGGGTGCCACTCCTGCTGGGCAGTAGCTCGTGTCTTGGGAAGGTTGTGCCAGCAGGATGAAAATGCGGACCGTATGGATCTTTGGTGCTGTGACAGCAGTAGGCGTGGGCGGCCTGCTCGGCGGGTGCTCAGCGGCACAGTCGACCCCGTCGGTGGCGTCCACCGGCGTCACCGGGGCTGCCGTGGCCACCGTGCCCACCGGCGTCACCGTGCCGGCCGGGTTCACCGCGACGACCCTGGTGTCCGGTCACGGCGCGACCACTGGCCCGGACGACATCACCCAGCTTGGTGACCGGATCTACGTGGGGTACCAGAACGGTGTGGGCTCCAAGGGTGAACCGGCTCCCGGGGGTGGGAGAACGAGCACCGTGGTGGCGTACACGACGGGCGGTACCGAGACCGGGCGCTGGACCCTGACGGGCAAGGTGGATGGGATGACCGCGGACCCCACCACGCACACGGTCTTGGCCACGGTGAACGAGGACGCGAACTCCAGCCTGTACTCGATCGACCCGGCCACGGGCCAGGGCAAGGTCACCCATTACCAGTTCAGCCCCAACCCGCTGCCCCACGGGGGCGGCACCGACAGCATCAGCGTCCGCAACGGGCAGGTGTTCGTCGTCGCCTCCGCGCCCGCCGCGAAGGCCGGCACGAAGACGTACACCGCCCCGGCCCTGTACACGGTGACCCTGGCCGGGACCACGGCTTCGACCACCCCGGCCCTGCAGGACAACGCGCGGGCGACTGACGCGGTCACGGGCAAGTCGGTCACCCTCAACCTCTCCGACCCCGACTCCAGCGAATCGGTGCCCGCCTCCGACCCCCGTTTCGGCGGCGACCTGCTCCTGGACGGCCAAGGCGACCAGCAGCTCGTCTTCGTCTCCCAGCCCGGCGCCAAGCCCAAGGCCACAGTGCTGAACATCAAGACCCAGGTAGACGACTCCGCGTTCGCCACCGGCCCGGGCCAGACCCTGTACGTCGTGGACAGCGCAAAGAACTCCGTGATCGCCATCCGCGGTGACTTCAAGGCGGGCGACGCCTTCGCGTCGATCCCCAAGGACTCCACCAAGCAGCCCGCAACCCTCGGCCGGGTGAACCTGAGCACGGGTCAGATCACCGCGTTCGCTACCGGTCTGGGCAGCCCCAAGGGGCTGCTGTTCGCGTCCAACTGACGGGGCCACGATCCGCCGACCCGAGCCACGACGCAGCACATCCAGCCTCGGCCAGGACCACGTGACCCGCTCGTGAACATCCGCGCGGTCGCCGAGTGAACGAGCGCCCCAACCTCTCCACCAGAGGTCAGGGGCGTTCGTGGTTGGCGGCACCCAACAGTCGCGGTGCGACGGCTCGCCGGCCACTGACGCCAACCACGGCGACCTCGACCACGAGCCCATCGAGTTCCACAAGGGTGCAACCGGTGCCAACGAAACTGGGTACGGTCCAGGTGATCATGTCGGGCAGGGGTTGCGCGGTGTCGGCCTGCGGATCCTGACGGGGACCCTCGCCGGGGCGTACATGCCCACGGGGGAGTGGGAAGTTTCAACCAAGCCCGGGGCACTGGGCTGGTCGGCCGTCGTGACGGTGCTCTTGCGGGTAGCGTGCTGATGTGGCACCGACATTCGACGCGGATAAGGGTCGGGGTGGACTCAGTTCGCTGTGGGAGGCGGGACAAGATCTGATTGCCGCGGCCGCGACCCGCAGCGATCGGCAGCGTGACCTCGACGCGGCGCAGGATGTGTACACCGCCGCATACGCCCGCGCGGTGGCGACCGGGTGGTCACCGGACGAGCTACGCGAGCTCGGGTTGCCCCGGCCCGACAAACCCTGACGTCCGTCCTCGCACCCACAGCGACCCCTGCGCCGCTTCTTGAGCCTGACCACTTGGTGGCCCTCGGCACCGGACCGGGGCGCGAGCGAGAGTTGGCACCTTGGTGCACGGACCGCGCGGTGCTTGACAGCCGTTCAGCGCTGTTGACGGAACCGGCAACCACGCGCGGGTCCTCGCGGGCGGACGGACTCGGCTCCCGGGACCTCGGGACCTCAGGGGTGCGAACGACACGGCTAGGCTCGTTCCTCGTGACCAGCAGCCGCACCGCTCTGAAGACCGGGCTCCGGCACACCTTGTTGCAGTTCGGCCGGTTCGCCGTCGTGGGCGCTTCGGGCGTCGTGGTGAACATGGTCGCGCTGATCCTGGTGAAGTCGTTGGGCCCGCATCCCGAGGTGGCGATGTTTGGCCTGCCGCCGACGGGGTTCCACGTGCGGTGGTATCACCTCTACTCGACCATTGCGTTTCTGGTCGCCAATCTCTGGAACTTTCAGCTCAACCGCCGCTGGACCTTCCGCAGGCCGAAGCGCACCGCGTGGTGGAAGGAGTACTGGCCCTTCCTCATGGTCGGCCTGCTCGGCCAGGTGATCGGGCTGGTCCTGCTCACGGCGCTGATGCATCGCGGCTGGCCGACGTCGCTGCCGACCGACCTGCTCGACGACTCGAGCGGATTCCGTACCCGGCTCTACTGGGCGCAGTTGATCGTGATCGCGGTCGTGACGCCGCTGGCGTTCGTGCTCAACAAGTTGTGGACGTTCAAAGGCACACGCACCCACGACGTCGAGATGGCCCCCGCGGACGAAAGCTTTTCCGCAACGGTCGGCTGAGCGCCTCACGGCCCGCGACGGACCCGCCAGACCGCGGCCGCGGTCAAGAGCACCAACGCCCCTGCTCCGGCGGCGAGCGACAGCGGGGTGAGAGGCCACCGTCTGCCGGTGCCTGGCGGGCATCGGACCGGCGACGAGAACGGTCCAGAGGGACCTGGTCGACCACCGTCAGTTCTCGAAGTCGCCCGCACGGATGTCCGAAGTCGCCAGCACGAGTTGTCACCCATCGGGCACCGGACCGGGACGCGAGTGAGAGCTGGCACGGCGTTGGTGCGCACGGACCGTCCCAGCGGTGCTTAACGACCGCCCTCCCCAAACGAGAGCGTTGACACAAAACCCGGTCGGGAACCACCGGGACCGAGCGCAGCGATCCAGCGTCGGCGTGCCGGCGGCCCGCCCCAGGAGCAGTCCGCGTTGAGCAACGCGGCAACACGCCTCAGGGCTGATGGACGAGCACGTCAGAGCGTCACAGGCGCCCTGGAGGTCCCATCAGGCGGTCGCTGGCGGTCGCTGAGATGCGGACCCGCAGCGGCTCGCGTCGGTCGAGGCTGCCGGGGCCAGGTGCGAGCTGGCCCACCCAGCGATTCTTGAGCGTGTTGAAGTACACGGCTCCGTTTCCGGAGAAAGAACCTGATCGGATCGTCACGCCGACGACGTGAATATTGCTCAGGTTGTTGTCGGGCATGGTGCTGCACTTCGCCCAACTCGCGATCCGCTTCTCCCGCTGATAATGCTGTCGCCGAAATTGTCCGTCGCGGGGTGCTGGCGCCCGTGGGCACTCTCGCGGTGGCCGGGTGCGCCCAGGCCCAGGCCCAGGCCCAGGCGTAGGAGTCCCAGCGAGCTCGGTCTTGCGGCCCGGCGTCGAGCACCGGCGCCCAGAACTGGTGGAGTCCCTGGTATGCCTCGTCGAGTGTCTTGAAGCGGATGCCGTAGGTGCTGACGAATTCATTCCAGGGCGAGATCCATGTTGATGGGGGCGGTCCCAATATGGGCGGCCACGGTGTTGATCGCAGTGCGTAGGTCGTGCGGCACGGGTCGCGCAGGTCGCCGATTGTTGACATCAGGAGCTGTTCGGCGATGACGAGCATGTCGTACAGGTCTTTCGCGCGGCTGTTCTCCCCGGACGCGTAGACCCGCGTGTATGCGTGCGCTTTCTCGGCCAGTTGCTGCTCGGTGCGGATGGCCGGGACCGTCACGGCGTCGAATCCGGCGAATTCGAAGAGGTTTCGCAGGTGGACGACGTCTACGGGTCGCGGATCGTCGGAGACGATGCTGAGGTCCAGGCGCAGGCGCTCGAACAGCCGTCCTGCGAGTCGGGCCTCGACCGCGAAGCGCAGTCCGTGCTCGGGTCCCTCGGCCTGCATCGTGGCGGGGGCCGCGACGGTGAACTCGAAGTGATCGCCAAGATCGAGTTCCGTTGCGAGCTCAGGGATCCTGGTCAAGGCCGCCACTCCAGGGCGCCACGTGGCGTCCGCGTCGGCGGTCGCGCGCGCTTGTTCCCCGACCTGGGCGATCATGGCGAGCCCGCCCTTGAGCGCCCAACTGTCCGGCGCGGCGACGGCCGCCACTCGTGCGAGCAGCCGCTGCATCGCGGCCTCCTTGCGGATGCGGTCCAGAGGGAGGCTGGTTCGTTGGCTCTCGACCTTGAGCCTCGTCTCGAGCGCTTTCCTCAGCCCGCCGGGGTTGATGTATGGGCGCCGGTTCATCGAGCGTCTTCTGCGGTGGACAGGCGCACGCCCCAGGTGCGACGAACCTGGGTTCGGCCTTCTTGGACGTCCCCGAGGGCGAGGGTGAGGCGCCGGCGCGTGGTGAGTCCTCGTTCGAGGGACTCGTGGACGGCTTCGCGCACAAGCGAATGGTCGGATGAGCGTGCGACGTCGACGAGGGTTCGTTCGATCGAGGTCACGGGGACGTCGTCGCGGACGCGGGTGGAGCCTTCGTTCAGGTCAGCGAGATGGATGCGCACTCCTGGTCGTTGTCCCCGGAAGGGTCGCGGCACGGTGACGTGGAGAACTGGAGGCGCAGCCTGCGCGAGGTCGTAGACGGCGAGCGCGCTCTCATGACTGACGGCGCTGCCGGATCCGGCCCACAGCGTGGCCACGAGCATGTCGGCGTGTGGATGATCCGGGTAGGCCACCAGGCGGTAGATGCCGTGTGCGACTCGTGCGAGCGCCCCGCGCGAGATGAGGTGCGTCAGCACGCGGTTGCTGATGGAGGCGTCGAGCGCTTCCTGTGTGGTGAAGTACCCGCCGTGGTGCTCGGCCAGCTCGAACAACCTGTTCGACACGGGCGTGTTCATTGCCCGAGCGCACCGTTCGGCGAAGCCCTCACGCGTGTACCTCGCACAGAACTAACACTCTATGTAAGTCTCACGCGCTAGGTGTGCAGGCGCGGAACCTCGAGAGGCCGCAGTTGCCGGTGTTCGAAGCTGTGCGGGGGCCGCCGGGCGGCCGGCTGTCAAGGGCCATGGGGATCTGCCCAGAGGCGGTCTTAAACCCTGCCCAGTGACGGTCACGAAAACTGCCCGGTGATGGCCATGAGATCTGCCCACTGCTGACCATCACCGGCCGGCTCGTCAGCTCAACGGACTCACCC
>NZ_DATCNW010000045.1:0-17527 GCF_036565025.1 Pengzhenrongella sp. | reverse complement strand
TCGGCCGAGCCGCGGAGAACCAACCGGGCCCGACCCGCCAAGCCCCAATGGTCGCAACTTAGGACCCCCTGCCAGTCGCCCCCGAGCGGGGATCCTCCTCTGGATCCCGCCTGCGTGGACCTTAAGTTACGTCCATTGGGGCAGGGCAGCATGTATTCGCCCAACAGACCGCCATTGAGGAACAGGATCCCGTCAGTTCCCGCGAACCCAAGGGTCGAAACAGTCCATAGAGACTGAACACCCTTGGGTTCGTCCCGAAGACCCTGCAGTTCGGCTGAACCCTGGGACTTCTGGCCGCCCGAGTACCGTTCGTGCTGAAACCGGTCTTGCCACGGGTGACCATGAGGCCGGTAATTCGCACAGGGTCGGCAATTCGTGGCTCCGGACGTCATGCGGCGGATAGGAGACTTCCGAGTGCAACGACAGAATCAGATGACGACGACCGCGTTGGCCTCTGTGGTGAGTCGTTTGACTGAGACCGCAGCGGCCGCCAAATTTGTGCACAGAAATCGCGGTCCAGGTATTGACGTTCCCGATTGTTCGGGTATGATAGAACACATGTACGACGACGAGTTCGGCTGGGATGGCGATGAACATGTCGCGGCCTTTGTCGAGCCGTCGGCGGAATTGTTGGCTTTGTGGGCGGCCGAGGACGCGCGGTATGAGGATCCGACCGTCGTGGCCGCGGAGGTCGAGCAGTTCTTGGAGCGGGAGGCGTTGTTCGAGGCGCTGGCGCGCTGCGCGGACGAGGACCCGCGACTGTGCGAGGGGATGGACCTGGCGCCCGGGTCCGCGGCGCTGGCCCAGTGGGCCGGCTCGGTGGACTCCGAGGAGCTGCCGGACTTCGACCTGGTCGAGCAGATCGCCGCCCTGGAGCGGGTCGCGTCCTGGGCGAAGGCCCAGCAGCTCATCGCGGTCGAGGTGCTCTCGCGGCGCCCGTCGATGAACCCCGACTGGCCCATCACGGTCGCCGAACCGTGCGTCGCGGGCGAGGAGGTCGCCGCCCGGCTCGGCGCGTGCCGACAGACCGGCCGGGACCTGTTGGAGGCCAGCAGGCTGTTCGCGCACGAGCTGATCGCCACCGGGTACGCGCTGGAGGCCGGGGACCTGGACTGGGGCAAGGCCAAGATCGTCATCGCCGCGCTGAAGAACATCCCGTGGCAGGTCGCCCAGCAGGTCGAAGAGGTCGTCCTGCCCGGCGCCGGTGAGCGGACCCCGACCCAGTTGCGCAAGGACTTGCAGAAGGCCCTGATCGCGGTCGACCCCGTCGACGCCGAGGACCGGGTCGTGCGCGCCGTCGACGAGCGCCGGGTCTGCCACCCCAAGGTCCTCCCGGACGGAATGGCCGGGATCTGGTCCGTACTGCCCGCCGCGGTAGCCGCGGCGATCGACACCGCCCTGACCGGCGCCGCCCGCAAGGCCAAGAACGCCGGGGACCCCCGCACATTCGACCAGCTCCGCGCCGACGCCTACGCCGGCACGTTGCTCGGCGAGGACGCGCACACCTGCGGCGACGCGGGTACGAGCGGCGAAGCGGGCGGTCGAACCGGCTCCGACGCACCCTGCGGCGCTGCCGCGACCGGCGGCGCGGGCGCGGATGCCGCGCCCACCTCGGGTTCAGCCGAGGCTGACGCGTCGCCCGCCGTGCGCGGCGCGGGCGCCAGCCGGTGCCCGGCGCCGTGGATCGGGAGCATCGCGGGACAGGTCCGCATCGACGTCACAGTGTCCCTGGCGACGCTGCTCGGGCTGGACGAGGACCCCGCCCAGCTCGCCGGATACGGCGCCATCACCGCCCAGACCGCCCGGCGTCTCGCCGCCAACGGCACCTGGCGGCGGCTGGTCACCGACCCGCAGACCGGCACCGTCCTGGACGTCGGCAAGACCACGTACCGCCCGCCGGCCGACCTCGCGCGGATCATCCGTGCCCGCGACCCGTACTGTATTTCCCCGATCTGCCACGTCAACTCCCGGTACTGCGACCTCGACCACCGCGAGCCGTTCAACCCCGACGGCACCGGCGGAGCCACGTCCGCAGACAACATTTCGCCGATGTGCCGTCGCGATCACCTGATCAAGACCCACGCGGGCTTGACGCTGCAGCGCGACGACAACGGCACCATCACCATGACCACGCCCACCGGGCACACCTACACCTGCGTGCCCGAGCCCCTGCCCGGACACGAGCACCTGCCCCAGGTCGAGAAAGAGCTAGGGCTGGACGCGGAAACCAAGGCCGCGCCCACAGCGAAGCCGGACCGGAAACCAGAACCGGACGACGAGCCTCCGTTCTGATCCTGCCGTTCTGATCCTGCCGTTCTGACCCTGCCGTTCTGACCCTGGCCCCCCGGAGGTCACGGACTTCACAGAAGAGTCGAATCCCACACAGCGGACGCCCGCTCGACAACCCGCCCACCGATCAGCCCCTTGCCCCGGCGCCGTGTTCGATCAGCAGTCGCAGGACGAGCGCGAGCGCGGGCCAGTCCTGGCGGCCGCTCCGGGTCACCGCGAAGGTGCGCAGGACGACGTCGGGCCTGGTGAGCGGCAGCAGGACGATGCCGGGGATCACCGGGCGGGCCGTGGGCAGCAGGCCGACCGCGAGCCCCGCCGCGACGATGTCCTGGACGAGCTCGAGGCTGTCGGCCTGATGTCCGATCATCGGGGTGAAGCCGGCCAGGGAGGCCACCGTGCGAATCACGTCGGTATCCGAGGTTCCCCGCGAGTTGACCACCCATTCCCAGCCGCGGAAATGGGCGAACGTGGCGAGGGAGTCACCCACCGGCCGGGTACCGGAGTCGGGTACCGCGAGGCTCCATTCCGTCGTCCACAGCGGCCGGGTCACCAGTGCCCGATCAAAGGTGAACGGGGCCAGGTTGAAGTCGTAGGTGAGCGCCAGATCGACCTGATCGGCGGCCAGGAAGTTCAACGACTCCTCGGGCTCGTGCTCGTGGATGTGCAGGCGCACCAGCGGATGGTCCCTGAGCAGGGCACGGACCACGGGCAGCAGGGCGTCGCGCGCCGCCGTGGCGAAGGCCGCGACCCGGACCGTGCCGGACGCCTCCGCGGACGGGTCGAGATCCGCCTGGGCGGCCTCGATCGCCGCGAGAATCGTCACGGCGTGCCCGGCCAGCCGCTTGCCCGCGGGCGTGAGCCGGACCCGACGCCCGTCCGGCTCGATGAGCGTCGCGCCCGCCTCCCGGGCCAGCACGGCGAGCTGCTGGGACACCGTCGAGGTCGCGACGCCCGTGGCCTCGGCGACCTCGCGCATCGAGCCTCGCCGGGACAGTTCGAGCAGCAGCCCAAGACGCCGTGGATCCATCGAGCCATCATTCAGGATCAGTGAACGGTATGTCCATAACTGGCTAGTGGACGCGGATGGTTGCCGTATCGTCTACTCAAGGAATGACATTGACACGCGACTCGCGGGTCCGCGCCGACGCCCGCACCGGCACCTCCCTCGCGCTGGCGTCGATGCTGTGCGTCCAGCTCGGGCTCGCTGTGTCGATCGAGCTCTTCGACCAGATCGGACCCGCGGGGGTCGCCTGGCTCCGGCTCGGCTGGGCCGGCATCATCCTGCTGGTCGTGGTTCGTCCGCGCCGGCGCGACTTCTCCGCCCGGGGCCTGCGGGCGAGCGTGCTGCTGGGGATCGTCACTGCGGGACTGACGCTGCTCTTCATGGCGTCGGTCGCGCGGTTGCCGCTCGGCATGGCCAGCGCGCTGGAGTTCCTCGGGCCGCTGGGGGTCGCGGTGGCGCACAGCAAGGGCACGCGCCGACTCATCTGGCCCGCGCTGGCCGCCGTCGGCGTGCTGCTGATGACCGAACCATGGCGCGGCGAGGTCGACCTGGTCGGCGTGGGGTTCGCGCTCGCTGCCGGCGCGTGCTGGGCGGCCTACATCCTGCTGACCCAGCGGGTCGGGGACGAGGTCTCGGGACTGAAGGGCCTGGCCGTCTCGATGCCGGTCGCCGGACTGGTCGCCACGCTGGTCGCCGCCCCGACCGCCGCCGGCTCGCTGACGTGGCAGCTGGTCGGCTGGGGCCTCGGACTGGCGCTCCTGCTGCCCGTGATCCCGTTCAGCTTCGAGCTGCTCGCGCTGCGCCGGCTCACCACCGCCGCATTCGGCACCCTGATGAGCCTGGAACCGGCGATCGCGTTGCTGATCGGCCTGATCGTGCTCCATCAGGAGCCTCGAGTCGGGCCCTTGTTTGGCATCGGTTTCGTCGTTGTCGCCGGAGTCGGAGCCGAACGGACCGGCGCACGCCACGACCGCCCGGCGGCGCTTTCGCCCGAGGCTCCGTGACGTGCGCCCGCCAGGGGCTCAGCCGTGCACGCGCCCGTACCGCTCCGCGAGGCTGCGCAGCGAGTCGGCGAGCTCGGCACTCTGGCCCGTCGGCGGCATCCGCCAGGACCAGTTCCCGACGAACGTCGAGGGATCGTTCATCCGGTCGGCCTCGCCCAGCACGAGAAGGTCCTGGACGGGGATGACGGCGACGTCCGCCTTCGAGCCGAGCGCGGCCTCGATCAGCGACCACACCACGCGCCCGATGTCGGCGTCGGGCTCGAACTGGTAGTACCGCGCGACCTCGGTGCGCATCTTCGGCGACATCGCGGACCACCACGCGGCGACCGGCTCGTTGTCGTGCGTGCCCGTGTAGGCGATGCACGACGTCGGGAAGGCGTGCGGCCGGTGCGGGTTGTCGGCGGTCCCGTCGAAGCCGAACTGCAGGATCCGCATCCCGAACAGGCTGTTGTCGTCGCGGAGCCGGTAGACGTCGTCGTCGAGCGTGCCGAGGTCCTCCGCGACGAAGGGCAGGCTCGGGAACGCGTCGCGCAGGACGTCGATGAACGCCTGTCCGGGACCCTTGACCCAGCGCCCGCTGCGCGCGTCGGCGGCACCGGCCGGGACCTCCCAGTACGCGGCGAGCGCGCGGAAGTGGTCGATGCGCACGATGTCCGTCAGCTCGATGCAGCGCCGCAGCCGCTCCACCCACCAGGTGAAGCCGTCCCGCTCCATCTCGGCCCAGCGGTACAGCGGGTTCCCCCAGAGCTGGCCGGTGACGCTGAAGTAGTCCGGCGGCACGCCCGACTGCGCGGACAGGCCGCCGAGGGTGTCGAGCTCGAACTGCTCCTGGTTCAGCCAGACGTCGGCCGAGTCGTGGTTGACGTAGATCGGCAGGTCGCCGAGCACGCGGATGCCCTTGCCGTTCGCGTACGTCTTGAGCTCCGACCACTGCCGGTCGACGAAGAAGAAGACCGTCTCCCAGACCGCGATCCGCTCGGCGAGCTCACGCCTGGACGCCTTGATCGCCGTCCGCTCACGCGTGCGCAGCCCGTCGGACCACTTCCACCACGGCGCGTCGGAGTAGTCCTCCTTGAGCGCGAAGAAGTGCGCGGTGTCGGCGAGCCAGGACTGCTCGCGCCGGAACTCGCGGAACTGGGGCCACCACGCGTGCTCGGGGTCCGCGAGGAACGCCTGCGCGGCCTCGAGCAGCTGCGGGCGCTTGGTCTGCGGGAGGTCGGCGAACGGCACGCGCGCGTCGGTGACCTCGGCGTGCAGCCGGGGTTCGGGCAGCAGGCCGGCGTCGTGCAGGCGCGCGAGGTCGATCAGCCACGGGTTGCCCGCGAAGGTCGAGTAGCTGAAGTACGGGGAGTCGTACTGCCCGTTGGCCGTCAGGGGAAGGATCTGCCAGATCGAGGCACCGGTGCTCGCGAGCCAGTCGACGAACTGGTAGGCCTCGGCGCCGAGCGTGCCGACGTCGTCGTGCCCGAACAGGCTCGAGGGGTGCAGGAGGACACCGAACTGGCGGCCGGTGAACGGGGAGGCGGCTGTCATGCGTGCCATTCTCGCAGCGCCCGGCGCTCCGGAACGACGACGTCGGTCGCGTCGGGCGATCCGCTCGTCCTCACCCCCGGTCGGGAACCGCCCGTCGCCGAACCTCGGGTTCGCGGTCTACTGGCTCGGCTGGTGCCTGATGTTTCCGCTCTGGCCGCTCGCTCCCCGTCGCGCGGTGCGCGTGCTCGGCTCCGGTCGCCGTCCGACGGCTGGCGAGGCCCTCCTGCTGCTCGTCCCGGTCGCGGGCGCGGCCGCCACCGAGCTCGACCCTGCTCCCGCACGTCGCTACCGACGCCTGCGGAGTGACCGCCGCGCGGTTCCGGCTGGGCACGCCCGCCTGACCGCTCCGCGCCCGCCCGCTCCGCGGCTGCCCTGCCGTGCGGTCACCACCAGCCTCGGCGCTTGGCCCACACGAGCAGCAGGCCGGACATGGTCGTCATGAGAATGAGGAGCCACGCCAGCGGCCAGGGGGTCGTGTGGGTGTTGACGATGACGTTCATCCCCATCACCGAGGCCAGTGCGGTGATCGGCAGGGTGACCACCGCGATCACGGCCAGCCGCTCGGCGGCGATGGTCATCTTCGTGTCTGTCCGGGTCTTGTAGAACTCGATGACGCCCTGGAGGTAGTCCTTCTCCTGCTCGGCCAGGCTGCGGATCCGCTCGAACTGGTCGACGAGGTCGACCACCAGCGGGCGGCTCTCGGTGGGCACGAAGCGCGACAGGGTCACGATCCGGGCGTAGATCTCGCGGGCCTGCGCCGCCATCGTGCGCACCGCGAGCAGCCCGTGCCGGGCCCGGAACATCTCCTCGAGGAACACCTCCGGGTTGCCGAGATGGCCCGCCGTGACCCTCTTCTCGAGTTCCCACACCTCCTCGGTCATGCTCTCCACGAACCGCTCCATCCGCCGCGTGAGCGACGAGATGATCGCGTGGGACAGGTCGAACGAGGTGTGCGGAGTGAACCGGCCGGACCGGATCCGCCTGAGCACGTCCGCGGTGTCGGTCAGCGCGACCTCCATCGGCACGCTCGGGTTGACCGGGCCGTGCACCGTCACCACGTACCCGGGCCCGATGAACTGGTCGAGCTCGATGTAGTGCACGTGCCCGACCTCCCCGCGCTCGGGCGCGTGCACGATCACGAAGACGTGGTCGGAGTAGGCGTGCACCTTCGGGACCCGGTTGCGCGCCTGCGAATCCCGCAGCGCCAACGGGTGGAAGCCGAAGATGTCGCGCAGGACAGCCTCCGCCTCTTCGTCCCACACCGGCACATCGACCCAGACCAGACCCTGGTCCCCCTTGGCGAGGATCACCGGCAGGTCGTCCGTCTCGCAGGCACGGACCCCGTCGTCCGTGATGACGTGCACCTCCATGGGGTACCTCCGAGTTCTCCCTTGTCATGCTTCCACCGAGTAGCGCCCCGCGCGTGTCGCGCAACGCGAACGATGAAGGTCGGTGTGGTCCACGCGCTCGTGATCGCGGCACGAAGCCGCAGGACACCGGCAGTATCGAGATGCGTACCCGAGGTCATGACGACACGATGCTCGTGCACCCCGAGCAGCCCTCACCAGCACCACCATGCCCGATCCGGTCGGGCTCGATCGAGGAGAGCACCGATGTCGAGCACCGACACCACACCCCGGGCGGCGTCCGCCGAAGAAAAAACACCGCCGGCTCCGTCCGCCGAGTGCGACGTCGTCATGAAGGGCGGGATCACCTCCGGGGTCGTGTACCCGCGGGCTCTGAGCGAGCTCGGCAAGACGTACCGACTCCGCGGGGTCGGCGGCGCGTCCGCGGGGGCGATCGCGGCCGCCCTCGGCGCGGCGGCCGAGTTCGGGCGCGCTTCGGGCAGCTTCGCCCGGCTGGCCGCGCTGCCCGAACGGCTCGGGACGGACGGGTTTCTCGCGAACCTCTTCCAGCCGCAGGCCTCGACGAAGCCGCTCCTTCGACTGATGCTCAACGCCACCGCGGGCGACCCGCCCGACCGGGCGCCCTCGGTACCGAGCAAAGTCGTCGGGTACGCCCGCACGCTCTGCTGGGCGTTCCCGCTGGCGAGCCTCGCCGGAGTCGCTCCCGGGATCGCGCTGGTCGCCTACGGGGCGACCGCCGACGGGTTGCCCGGGGCGCTGCTGATCGTCAGCGGCCTCGCGGCGATCCCCGTCGGCTGGTCGATCGTGGTCGCGCTCCGCCTGGTGCGCAAGATGACGATCGACGTGCCCGGGAACCTGTTCGGCATCTGCCGCGGCCTCGGGACCGGGCCCGAGAACCCCGGTCTCACCGACTGGCTCGCCGACCAGATCGACGACCTGGCACATCGGCCCCAGGGCACCGGGCCCCTGCTCTTCGGGCATCTGTGGACCGGCAACGCGGAGATGGCGGCCGAGGCCGTCGCGGGCGTCAAGGCCAGCACGAAGGACCGGTCCATCGATCTGCGGATGGTGAGCACGTGCCTGAGCCAGGGACGCCCGTACGAGCTGCCGATGGCCTCGCGCCAGTTCTTCTACGACCCGCAGACCTGGAGCACGCTGTTCCCCGCGAGGGTCATGGCAGCCCTGGCCGGGGCACCCCCGACCCCGCCGACCGACGAGGACGCGGCCGCCGCGGCACACTCACCCTCGCTCCGGCGGCTGCCCGAGGCTGAGCACCTTCCGGTGATCGTGGCGACCCGGCTCTCGCTCAGCTTCCCCTTGCTCATGTCCGCCGTCCCGCTGTGGACCGTCGATCGCCGGGCGCGGGGCGCGAAGGTTGCCTTTGCGATGAATTGGTTCACCGATGGCGGCCTGAGCAGCAATTTTCCGGTGCATCTCTTCGACGCGACGTTGCCCGGTCGTCCGACCTTCGACATCAACCTCGGCCCCTTCTCGGCGGGTCAGCAGCCGAGCACGAATCAGGACGACAACATCGAGTACGCACGGAACAACTCGGAGGGAATTCTGCCGACCTACGTCGACATCCCGGAGCGGGGCGTCAGCGCTGTCGCAGGCTTCGCGGGCGCGGCATTCAATACGGCGCGGAACTGGCATGACAGCGCGCACCTCGATCTGCCCGGCTACCGCGACCGGATCGTCCGGATCGATGAACCTGAACATGGACGGGCCGACCGTCGACGACCTGGCCGACCGGGGGCGCGCCGCGGGTGCCGCCATGGTGCAGCAGTTCACGCAGCTGCGGTATCCACCGCACAGTCCGTCCGCGACGGGCTGGGAGAACCACCGGTGGGTTCGGTACCGCGCGCTGCTGTCCAGCCTGCCCGAGTGGCTCGTGTCCTACGCACGGGGCCGACAGGTGCTCGACATCGACCCGTCCGCCCCGCCGAGCTACGAGCTCACTGCGGCCGCCGGCAAGCTCGCGGAGGACCTCAGCGAGGCGCTCGACAAGGTCGCCGGGCTTGTCGACCGCGCCGACGACGAGGCACTGGACGAGCTGGTTGCGAGCCCCCGTCCACTCGGCGCGATCCGCCGGATCCCGCTGTCCTAGGAGCGGCCGCCCCGATGCGAGGCGCCGGAGCACTATCGCCGGCACTCGACCGACAACTACCGTCGACAGGGATGCACGCAGCGGTAACCGAGTCCGGGCGATTCATGCGCAGGCCATCGCCTCGACACCACGCACGGCGGTCCGACGAGGGGGAACCGTGAGCACCGTCGAGAAGAAGCAGAGCGTTCAGCGTCCGCAGCGGTGGGGGTTGGCAGTCATCACCGCGGTCGGCCTGTCGGTCGCCGCGATCCTCGCGGCGTACGCGCGGATCCATCCCGGCAACGGCGCCGCATTTCTGACCTTCGGCTTCAGCGGGATCCTGCAGATGAAGGCGTGGCTCACGACGGCGGCGGCCAGCCTGGTCATCGTCCAGGTCGGCACCGCGTTGGCGATGTGGGGGCGGCTGCCGTTCGTCTCCCGCGTGCCGAGCTGGACCGCCGTCGTGCACCGGACGTCGGGCACCGTTGCGTTCGTGCTGACCCTGCCGGTCGCGTTCCAGTGCGTCTGGTCGCTGGGCTTCTCGACCACCTCGACGCGCACGGTCATCCACTCGATCGCGGGCTGCCTGTTCTACGGGGCGTTCGCGGCCAAGATGCTCGCGCTGCGGCTGCCCCGGCTGCCTGGACCGGTGCTACCGATCCTCGGCGGACTGGTCGCCGGGCTGCTGACGGTGATCTGGTTCTCCGCGGCGTTCTGGTTCTTCACCCAATCCGGGTTCGCGAGGTACTGAGATGGCCGACGACGAGCAGGCTGCCGGCAACCGAAGCCGGCGTGAGTTGCTGCAAGGTCTCGGGGTGGTGGTCGTGGCCGGCACCGCGGGCTACGTCGGCTTCACCGAGTTCGGCCCGAAACCGATCAGGGCCGTGAATTCGGCATCGGGGTCCTCTGGCAAGTCCGGCAGCGGCTATGGCGAGGCCACCGGCGAGACCACCGGCGCCGGCGGCCTCGTGGCGCTGAGCAAGATCCCCGACAACGGCGGGCTGGTGCTGCAGGACGCCAAGCTGGTGCTGACGCGCAGCGGCGACACGGTGCACTGCTTCACGGCGGTGTGCACGCACCTGGGCTGCCTGGTGTCCGAGGTGCGGGACGGGGTGATCAGCTGCCCGTGTCATGGCAGCCAGTACAACGCGGAGACCGGAGCGGTGGTCCACGGGCCGGCGCAGGCACCGTTGGCGGCGGTCGCCGTCGTCGTGCAGGGCGATGAGGTGGTGCGCGGATGAAGAAGACCCTGATCAACCGCCTGCCGACCCTCATCTGGCTGGCCTGCGCCGCCGCGGCGGCCGGCGCGCTGCTGGCGTCGCTGACGACCTGACGGACGAGCCCTGATCGGCGATTTGTTCCTTGGAGCGCGCATGCGGCAGGTCGTCTGGCGGGCCATCTATGAGGTGCTCGCGGCCCGGGTCCGCCGGCCCGAGTGGTCGTTCATGAACTACGGCTACGCATCGCGCGCGCCCGACGACGCCCTGCTCGTGCTGGAGCGGCGAGACGAGGCAGACCGCTCGTGCATCGCGCTGTACCGGCATGCGGTGGCCGGGGCCGAGCTGGCCGGCAAGGACGTGCTCGAGGTCGGCTGCGGGCGTGGCGGCGGAGCGTCATACGTGAGCCGGTATCTCGGGCCGCGCTCGGTGACCGGACTCGACTTCTCCCGAGCGGCGGTGGCCCTGTGCCAGGCGACGCGGGCGGCGCCCGGGCTGTCGTTCGTGGTCGGCGACGCCCAGGCGATGCCGTTCCCGGACGGGTCCTTCGACGCCGTGACCAACATCGAGTCCTCGCACTGCTACGCCTCGATGGAAGCGTTCCTCGCTGAGGTCTCCCGGGTGCTCCGGCCCGGTGGTGACTTCCTGTGGGCGGACCTGCGCGACCGCGACAAGGTCGATGCCGTCGGTCGCCAGCTCGAGGAGAGCGGGTTGCGGCTCCGCGAGCTGCGGGACATCACGGCGAACGTGCTGTTAGCGCTGCGCGTTGACAACGAGCGAAAGATCGCGCTGATGGACGCCTGGATCCCCCGCGCGTTCCACCGCGTGTTCCGGGGGTTTGCGGGGCTCGAGGGGACGAAGAACTTCGCCGAGTTCGAGAGCGGGCAGAAGCGATATCTGAGCGCGTGGTTGGTCAAGGACGGTCCCGGCTAGCCGTGCGCGAATCCACCCCCAGACGGGAATTGCGAAAGATAGAATGATGACTTTCGCCCCCTCGCCTCGCCTCGCCTCCTCCGTGCGATCCCTGCTCAGGTTTCACTCACCTGCTGATCGACGCGTCCCCGGTCCGGCGCGACCATCGGGTCTACCTTGGCCTTCATGGGGGTCGGTATCGACGTGGGCGAGCCGCTGGTGCACATCCGGGACTTCCGCATGGACTTCGGGAACCAGCGCGTGATTCGTGACCTGTCGTTCGACGTGTTTGCCGGGGAGACGTTCGGCTTTCTGGGGAGCAACGGGTCGGGCAAGACGACCACCCTGCGAGCCCTGCTGGGCATCTACCGGCCGACGGCGGGAACCCTGCACATCGGGGGGAAGGACTTCGAGCCCAGGGATGGCGCCAGCCTCGGCTACCTGCCCGAGGAACGGGGACTCTACAAGAAGGAGTCCGTGCTGGCCGTCATGGTGTACTTCGGGCGGCTCAAGGGCCTGAGCAGGAAGGACGCCGAGACCTGGTCGCGCGCCTACCTCGATCGGGTCGCGCTGGCAGACAAGGCCAACACGCGGCTGGACAAGCTCTCCGGCGGACAGCAGCAGAAGATCCAGCTGGGCGTCACCATCATGAACAACCCCGCCCTGCTGATCCTGGACGAGCCGACCCAGGGTTTCGACCCGGTCAACCGCCGGCTGCTGATGGACATCATCGAGGAGCAGAAGCGGTCCGGCGCGACCGTGATCATGGTGACCCACCAGATGGAGGAGGTGGAGCGCCTGTGCGACCGGGTCATCCTCCTCAAGGACGGCGTCGCCGAGGCGTACGGGACCGTCGAGCAGGTCCAGGACCAGTACGGCGGAACGGTGCTTCGGGTGCAGTTCACCGGCCGCCTCCCCGACTCCGACCTGTTCGACGTCGTCGCGTCGGAGGGCAACCAGGCCGACCTGTCCCCGCGGGCCGGGGCAGACGCCGCGGCGATCCTGCGCGAGATCGTCCAGCAAGGCGTCGCGGTCCACAGCTTCGTGCCCGCGCGCACCTCGTTGGAGGACATCTTCCTGCGGGTGTACGGGACGCAGAACGACCGGGCGGGGGTGTGAGCGTGGCGCAGCACAATCTCAGCACGGTCATCGGTTTCGAGTTCCTGCGGGTCGTGACCAAGAAACGGTTCTGGCTCGCCGCGCTCGCCATCCCGCTCGCACTCGCCGTCGTGTTCGCCCTGGTGATCCTGAGCAGCAGGACCTCGGACCTGACCACCCAGGCACAGAAGAACGCGCACCTGACGTTCACGTTCACCGACGACTCCGGTCTTGTCACCGATGCGGTCGCGGCGACCTTCGGCGGAACCCGGACGACCGACCGTACCCACGACATCGCGGCGGTCAAGGACGGCACGCTGACCGCATATTTTGCCTTCCCGGCCGACCCGTCAAAGGAGCCGGTCGCCGTCTACGGCACCGACAAGGGGATCTTCCAGAACGGAACCTACGAGGCCGTCGCGAGGCAGATCCTCGTCACCGCCGCCCAACAGAAGATCGGCTCCCCCCAGCTGACCGCGGTGGCCCAGGGCAAGGTGACGATCACGTCGCACACCTACAAGGACGGTTCGCTCGCCGGCGGCTTGGACGCCGTCATCCCACCGCTGCTCTTCCTGGTGCTCTTCTACGTGTCCATCATCATGCTCGGGAACCAGATGTTGAACAGCACCCTGGAGGAGAAGGAGAACAGGGTCACCGAGATGATCCTGACCACGATGAATCCGACGACCTTGATCGTGGGAAAGGTCATCTCGCTGTTCCTGGTGGGACTGGTCCAGATGCTCACGTTCGCCCTGCCCGTGCTCATCGGGTACGTGTTCTTCCGCCCGAACCTGAACCTGCCGGACGTCGACCTGGCCCACCTGCGCCTGGAACCAGAGTCGGTCATCGTCGGAGCGCTGCTCCTCGTGGGGGGCTTCATCCTGTTCACGGGCTCGCTGGTGGCGATCGGCGCCGTCGTCCCGACGGTCAAGGAGGCCGGCAACTTCTTCGCGCCGCTGATGATCCTGATCTTCATGCCGTTCTACGTCGTCAGCCTCGTCGTCAGCGACCCCAGTTCATTGATCGTGCAGATCTTCACGTACTTCCCCTACACCGCACCGGTGACGGGCATGCTCCGCAACGGATTCGGCTCCCTGTCGTTGCCGGAGGCGGGCATCGTCATCGTGGAGCTCTTCGGGTTCGGCTTCCTCGCGCTGCGCCTGGCGGTCCACCTCTTCCGCTACGGCTCGATCGAGTACTCCAAGCGGCTCTCCCTGCGAAATGCCCTGCGCCGACGCCGCGACCCGCTGCCTCAGCGGTAGCCGGCGACGCGAGTACCGAGGCCGAGCCTTACCCGAGAGATCGCGCCTGCTCCTGAATGAATTCCGTGGCCGATCGAGGCTCGATCCCTCGCTCGCGCAGCGGAGCGTCGTCGGCGCGTGGCGCGAGCGTGTCCAGCAGGACCCCGGTGCCGAAGACGGACGCCAGCGGCGGGTTGACCGCGTCCAGCACCTGCATTCCGAACCGCGCGAGCGACAGCGGCATCGCCTGGCGCGTCAGCTTGCGGCCGATGGCTCGCTCGGCGACGGCGATCGCCTCGTTGCGGCTGATCGCTTCGGGTCCCCCGAGCTCGATGAGGCTCGGCGCCTCCGGCTCGAGCGCGACGAGCGCGACGAGCGCGGCGACGTCGTCAGTGCTCCCCGGCCGATCACCGCGACCTTGCCGGCCACCAGGTCGAAGCGCCCCACCGGACCGAAGTGGATCTCCTGATACGCGGCGGGCCGGACGATGGTCACCCGCATCGACGACGCGCGCAGCCGGAGCTCGGTCGCGAGCTTGGCGCGTTCGAGCGGAAAGCCGAGTCCGGCATCGACGCCGGCATAGGACAGGTAGACGAAACGGGTGGCACCCGCCGCCTGAGCGATGTCGACCAGGGCCGCCATGCCGACGCCGTCGACCTCCCTGATCGACGGCCCGCCGTCCCCGGTCAAAAGCCTCGTGATCGCGGTCGCGGTCGACACCACCGTGTCCACCCCGGCGCACGCAAGACGCAGGCTCGCGACATTCGTGAGATCCCCACGAGCGATCTGGGCACCGAGCGCGGTCAGGTTCCCGTCGGCGGTCCGCGGACGCACCAGGCAATGGACCGCCGCGCCGCGCCCCAGAAGCTGCCGGACGACGCGACCACCCAGCTCGCCGGTCGCCCCGACAAGGATCATGGCAAGCCGTTGCGGCTGAGCGCTGGATAGCGTTCATGCCGCAGTCCCGTCTTGCGAGGGGACGGTCCCGGTCTGACCCGCTGGTGCGGTGCCGGGTTGACGCTTCACGGCCACCTGCCGGGCAGGCCCGGTCTTACGGTCGGCTCCACGTCCGTTTTCGATCTCCGCGCCACTCGCGGCGATCCTGAGTTGATTCCTGCCGTACTGCGCCAGGTTCAGCGCAGCGTTGACGTCTCGATCCATGGTCATCGCGCAGACGTCGCACACGTAGGTGCGCTCGGAGAGGGTGAGCTTGGCTCTCACCGCACCACACTCCGAACAGGTCTTGCTGCTGGCGAACCAGCGATCGGCGACCACGAGAGTGCCGCCGTGCCATTCGATCTTGTAAGCGAGCTGGCGTCGGATCTCGCCGAAGGAGGCGTCGGCGACAGACCGGGCCAGTCGCCGGTTCTTGACCATCCCGGCGACATTCAGGTCCTCGATCACCACCGCGGCGTAGGTGCGGGCGACGTTGGTGGTCAGCTTGTGGATCGAGTCCGTTCGGACGTCAGCGACCCGGGCGTGTAGCCCGCCCAACCGGGCACTTGCGCGCCGCCAGCGGTTCGAGGGGCGCTGCCCGGTGCGCCGGTCCGGCCCCTGCCGGCGGGACACCGTGCGGGCCGCGCGGCGCACCTTGCGCAGCGCCGCGCCCAGGTGCCTGGGGTTGGGGATCTCGGTCCCGTCCGAGAGCACCGCAAGGGTCTTGATCCCCAGGTCGATGCCGATCACGTCGCCTGGCCTGGTCGCCCGAGGACGCTGAACGTCCTGCTCGACCGTGAACGAGACGAACCATCGGCCGCGCTCGAACCGCACCGTTGCAGACAGGATGCGGGCACCGGCCAGGCGGGCGCTGACGTCCTCGTGCAACTTGATCTGGCCAAGTACCGGCAGGGTCGCAGTGGCGCCGGTCGCCCGGATCGCGCCGTGGTGAACCGAACAGAGGGCACAGCCTTTTGTTTGGACCGGAAACGTGGAAACCCGACCTTGGCGCCCTTACGCTGTACGCGCCTGGATGCCGACCAGTTCTTCAGCGCCCGTGCGAGGCGCTCCAGGCCGGTCGCGTAGGCCTCTTTCGAGTTCTCGGCCCACCACGGCGCCACCGCGGCCTTGGCGGCGTTCCATGCCTTACGTAGCCCGTAGGACGACCAGTCGACGTACGGGGTCAAGTCAGTGTCGGCGATGGCGTAGGACTTCTCCGCCGCACGCTGCGACAGGTTCGCCTTGACCCTCCCCAGCCCCCAGTTGAACGCGACCCGCGCGGCGCCGGCGTGCGAACGCAGGGCACGGTCCTGTGATGGGGTCGGGGCCAGGGCGACCCGGACAGCGAGCAGGGTCATGACGACTCATCGGCCGTCCCAGCCGCGACGGCCCGCGCGGCCCGGTCTGCCGCCGCCCTGCGCCCATACGCACGCGCACACAGTGACGTCAGGATCTCTGTGACGTCACCCACCAGGTCGTCGTCCACCTCGGCCGGGTCCACGACCAACAACCTACGACCCGACGCCGACATCGCGGCCTGCACGTCCTGCGCACCGAACCTGGCGAACCGGTCCCGGCGGGCGACCACGCTCGTCGACACCGTCGGATCTGCCAGCAGGGCCAAGAACTCGCGGCGGTGCCCGTTGAACGCTGACCCGACCTCGGTGACCACCCGATCCACGTTCAGGTGCTGCCCGGTGGACCATTCGGTGACCCGGGCGACCTGCCGGTCCAGGTCGGGCCGCTGCTCAGCAGACGACACCCGGGCATACACCACGGTCTGCCCAGTGCCCTGCTCCGCAGTGACGGGCTCGCCGATCAGGACAAGGCCCCCGACCTTCCGGGCAGCGACGGGGAGCTTGCCCGCGCGGAACCACGCACGGGCAGTCGCACACGACACGCCCTGGCGCCCGGCCCACTCCTTCAAGTTCACACCGATCTCACGCCCACTAGCGCTATCTGGCGCCCAAAGGCCAACAGATGCGACCCCCAATATCGATCGCGCCATCCCCGCTCAGCGTGTCAACCTGCACGGTCGGACGTCAACGACTCGGCCGCCCGACGAGCCACCCGGAGGATGGTCACGTCGGGCGGCGCTGTCTCACCCGGCGGTGAGCGTGACGCCGAACGTCGTCGGTACGGCCCGCAGGCGGTGCTGGGGCAGCACGCCCGGCCCGCAGGACGCGCTGCCGAGCCCGTCCTGCGCGTGGTCCAGGTTGAGCCACAGCATGTCGCCCGCGACCAGGTCGGTCGGGTGCTTGGCTGCGGCGAGGTCCTGGCTGGTCCAGCGCCGCGCCGAGAGGTCGACCGTGCTGTCCGCGTCCACCCGCAGTCGGGCACCGGACGGGCCGGAGAGCTCGGCCCACCGCACGCCGCGCCGGTTCCCGTTCTCCTGGGGCATCAGATACGGCGTCTGCAGGGCGGCGACGGTCCGGGCGTGCAGACCGACCCAGGCCGCGCGCGCCGAGTCCGCGTACGCCTCGCCGGGACCGGACCCGAACCAGGCCACCGCGTCCAGGTCGGCGCGGACCCCGAGCAGCACCCCGACGCGCGGCACGGTGACCGGCCACACCCCGAGCGGCGTGGTGCTCACCTCGAGCCGGACCCCGCCGTCGGTCGCGCGCCAGACGAACTCGGCACGCATCCCGGTGGCCGTGCCCGCGGCCATCACGACGGTCGTCACGCGCAGTGCGTCGCCCTCGGCACCGAGCCCGACCACCTTCGCGCGGGTGCGATCCAGCCCGAGGCTGCGCCAGGTGCCGGCCACGTTCGGTCCGTACATCGCCTCGTCGTTGTCCGTCGGCGCCCGCCACAGGTCGAGCCGGGCGGGCACGGTCTCCA